>NZ_CP011453.2 GCF_001008165.2 Croceibacterium atlanticum
GGCGCCGCTCCTTTTCTTTTACCTGTTTTCGGCAGCCCTCAGAACGAGGTGATGACGCTGCGTGCAATCGCGCCGCCCTTCAACTCTGCATAGGCATCGTTGATCTCGCCAATCCCGATCTCGCGCGAAATCAGGTCGTCGAGATTGAGCTTACCCTGCAGGTAAAGCTCGGCATACATCGGGATGTCGTGCTTGATATTCGTCGAACCCATATAGACGCCGCGAATGTCGACCTGGTTGGTCAGAAGGTCGACCGTGACATTGACGTCGATCGTCGATGTCGGCGCGTGGACGCCAATCAGATAGGCACCCCGCCCTTGCGGGCCATCCGGATCGCCTGCTCGGACGTGGACTTGATGCCGACCACCTCGAACACATGGTCCACGCCGCCAGGGATCAGGCTGCGAACCGCTTCGACGCTATCGCTCGTGGATGCGTCGATGAAGTCAGTTGCGCCAAATCGGCGGGCCAGTTCCTCTTTCTTTGATTGCATGTCGACCGCAATGATGCGGCCCGCACCTGCCAGTTTCGCACCTGAAATAACATTCAGGCCCACGCCGCCAATGCCGATCACGGCCACTGTGTCGCCGGGCCGGACCGAAGCGGTGTTAATTGCCGCGCCCGCCCCGGTGATCGTGCCGCAACCGAGCAGAGAAGCCTGCGCGAAAGGCAGTTCCCTGGGAACCTTGGCAAGCTGGTTTCATGCACCAGCGCCTTTTCGGCAAAGGCACCGGTCCCGAAAACCTGGGTAACGGGCGCGCCGTGCCGGCACAGGCGCGGATGATCGCCCTCATCCGCGCGTAGCGTCTGCTCGGGCCGGGTGCATTGCCAGGTGCGGCCGGCCTGACAGGCCTTGCAGTGCCCGCAGAACTGGATCAGCGAACCAACGACATGGTCGCCGATCTCGAATTCGCGCACTTCCGGGCCGATGGCGATTACCACGCCTGCCAGTTCATGCCCCAGCACCGCCGGCAGCGGCACGCCGAAATCCGTTTCGGCAAAGTGAAGGTCCGAATGGCACAACCCCGAAGCCTTCACTTCAACCAGAACCTCGTGATCGCGCGGTTCGTCGATTTCTATTTCCTCGATCTGGAACGTCCCGTCCAGATTGTTGAGAATGGCTGCCTTCATCCTGTCCTCCCAAGCGCGCTTTGACGCGTAACATTCATATCGGCGCGGCCATCATATTGGCGCGGCCATCTCTTCGTTCGTCACCACGGGCCATTGCCTGCGCGAATGGATCGCAGGCAGGCAGGCGCATCATTCGCCCAGCAAGGCTGTCACGGTTTTCGTCTCGGTATAATGCAGCAGCCCTTCTTCGCCGACTTCGCGGCCCCAGCCCGATTCCTTCACGCCGCCGAAAGGCGCGGACGGATCGTTCATTCCGTGCGTGTTGATCCACACGACCCCCGCTTGGAGCTTCCGGGCCGTCAGATGGGCGCGCGAAAGATCCCGGGTCCAGATATTGGCGGCCAGTCCATAGCGCGTGTCGTTCGCCGCCTTTACGACTTCCTCGACATCGTCGAAGGGAGTTGCGACCAGAACAGGCCCGAATATTTCTTCTCGCACGATGCTGGCATCCGGTGACGGATTGGCGAGATCGTCGGTTCGACGAAATATCCTTTCTTCCCGCCCGTTCCGCCGCCGGTGACGACTTCGGCACCGCACTGGCGCCCCTGCTCGATGTAATCGAGCACGCGGATTTGCTGCGTACGGGATACAAGCGGGCCCAGCATCGTGTCGGGATCACGTCCATGGCCAAGCTTGAAGCTCTGCGCAGCCCTGGCGACACCCTCGACCACTTCATCATAGACCGACCGCTCGACGAACAGGCGCGAAGCCGCGAGACACACTTGCCCCGAATTGAAGAAGATCGCGAGCGCTGCCCCAAGCGTTGCCTTTTCAAGATCCGCATCGGCAAAGATCAGCGACGGCGACTTGCCGCCCAGTTCCAACGTCACGCGCTTCAAATCGTCGGCCGCCATACGCACGATCTGCTTGCCGACCCGGGTTGATCCGGTGAAGGCAATTTGTCGACACCAGGGTGTTCGACAAGTGCCTGCCCCGCATCCTGACCATACCCGGTCACGACATTCAGCACGCCTTCGGGCAGCCCTGCCTCAAGCGCCAGCTCGGCGAGGCGCAATGCAGTCAGCGGGGTGAGTTCCGACGGCTTGAGAACGATGGTGCAGCCGGCAGCCAGCGCCGGCGCAATCTTCCATGCAGCCATTGCCAGCGGATAGTTCCAGGGGACGATCTGCCCGACAACGCCAACCGGCTCGCGAATGGAATAGCTGTGATATTGCTGCCCATCGCCGGAGATCGGGTTGACCTGCCGCCGATCTTGGAGGTCCAGCCCGCCATGTAACGGAAAATATCCACCGCGGCCGGCACGTCGACACTCAGCGCATGATGCACCGTCTTGCCGTTGTCATAGCTCTCCAGAAGCGCAAGTTCGTGCCCGTTTTCTTCGATCTTGCGCGCGATATTCTCGATGATCTTGCCGCGATCCAGCGGGCGCATGCGCGCCCAGCTACGGGATTCGAATGCCCGACGCGCTGCTTTGACCGCGCGGTCGATGTCTTCGGCGGAACCGCCCGGCACACGCGTGAACACCTGCGTGGTCGCGGGATCCTCGACATCGATTGTCTGGCCGTCTGCGCTTTCGACCCATTCGCCACCGATCAGCATCCGGGATGGCGGAAGCCTGACCTCATGCCCCTTTTCCCCGTGTGGCGCTTGCTGCCCGAGGTTGCTGCGTTCATGAATCTTCCCCACCTATCGCTTTATTCTTGGCCGACTTCGCAAGGCTTCAGGAACCGTTCCGAGCGGTATTGCCTTTGGAAACAGACATCAGAACGCGGTCTTTGAAAGATCGGGAAATCGCGATTTCATGGCACGAGCCTGCGCCCGCCCGACCAGCCTGGCCAATATCAGCCCTCTCATCCACCACGCATCTTCGCCCGTGCGTATTGCACATACGTAACTGCGCCACGGTTAGCGCGCAAATGAATTTAATGGTCGGACCATTTCCGCGGGGGCTGCCGGAAACTGGCGGATTCAAGCCAGAAATCCACCTGCCGGTTCGATGCCGTGCGCTAAAATGAATAACGCCAAATAAATCGAATAGGCGGCAAATCCGCCCACGACTGGAGGCGAATGCCGGGACGAAGGCGACAGGCAGGTTGCAAGGGGGCCGGCTCCGGAATGCAGCGAACAGTCCCGCCGGTCGGGAGAAGCGCCGGCGCTGCTTCAGCGCACAGGCTGAAGGCAGCGCCGGTCTTCCGATGCGGGATCAGTCCAGGTCGAACCGATCGGCATTCATCACTTTTACCCAGGCTGCGACGAAGTCTTTCACGAACTTCTCCGCATTGTCGTCCTGGGCATAGACTTCCGCATAGGCCCGCAGGATCGAATTGGAACCGAAGGTGAGATCGAGTTCCGTCGCGGTCCATTTCGTTTCGCCGGACTTGCGATCGATAATTTCATAGAGATTATCTTCCACCTTGTTCCAGCGATTGGCCATGTCCACCAGGTTGACGAAGAAATCATTCGTCAGCGCGCCTTCGCGGTCAGTGAACACGCCGTGCTTCGTGCCGCCGTGATTGGTGCCGAGCATACGCATCCCGCCGACCAGCACGGTCATTTCCGGCGCGGTCAGCCCCATGAGCTGGGTGCGGTCGAGCATGAGTTCCGCTGAACTGACGACATAGTCTTTCTGGAGCCAGTTGCGGTAGCCGTCATGGATCGGTTCCAGCGGCTCGAAACTCTCGCGGTCCGTCATCTCCTGGGTCGCGTCACCGCGGCCGGGGGCGAAGGGGACGGCAATGTCGAAACCGGCTGCCTTGGCCGCCTTTTCGACACCGACATTGCCGGCCAGCACGATGATATCCGCAATGCTGGCGCCCGTTTCGGCTGCGATGGGTTCCAGCACGGCCAGCACTTTCGCCAGGCGATCCGGCTCATTGCCTTCCCAGCCCTTCATCGGTTCCAGGCGGATGCGCGCGCCATTGGCGCCGCCCCGCAGATCCGAACCGCGGAACGTGCGTGCACTGTCCCAGGCGGTTGAAACCATTTCGCCGATCGACAGGCCGCTGGCCGCGATCTTCGCCTTGGCGCCTGCCACGTCATAGCTTGTCGAACCGGCCGGGACCGGGTCCTGCCAGATCAGCTCTTCCGAAGGCACGTCCGGGCCGACATAGCGGGCCCGCGGCCCCATGTCGCGATGGGTCAGCTTGAACCATGCCCGCGCGAACGTGTCCTTGAAATAGGCCGGATCGGCGCGGAACCTTTCCATGATCTCGCGATAGGACGGGTCCACCTTCATCGCCATGTCCGCATCGGTCATGATCGGATTGTGGCGGATCGACGGGTTTTCGACATCGAGCGGCCTGTCTTCCTCCGCGATCTGGACAGGTTCCCACTGCCAGGCGCCGGCGGGGCTCTTCTTCAGCTCCCACTCGTGATCCAGCAGCATGTCGAAATAACCCATGTCGAAGACAGTGGGATTGGTCGTCCACGCGCCTTCGATACCGCTGGTGACCGTGTCGGGGCCAAAGCCCTTGCCGGTGGAATTGGCCCAGCCGAAGCCCTGCGCCTCCACGCCGACAGCTTCCGGATCGGGGCCCAGCGTGCTGGCATCGCCATTGCCGTGACATTTGCCGACGGTATGCCCGCCCGCGGTAAGCGCAACGGTTTCCTCGTCATTCATTGCCATGCGGGCAAAGGTGACGCGCACGTCCTGCGCGGTCTTCAGCGGATCGGGATGGCCGTCAACGCCTTCGGGATTGACGTAGATCAGGCCCATCATCACCGCGGCAAGCGGATTTTCCAGGTCGCGTTCGCCGGAATAGCGGCTGCCTTCGCTGCCACTGGGGGCAAGCCATTCCTTTTCCGAACCCCAATATGTGTCCAGCTCCGGCCCCCAGATATCCTCGCGCCCGAAGCCGAAGCCGAATGTTTTCAGCCCCATGGTTTCATAGGCGATATTGCCGGCCAGGATAATCAGGTCCGCCCAGCTCACCTTGTTGCCGTATTTCTTCTTGATCGGCCACAGCAGGCGGCGCGCCTTGTCCAGGCTGACATTGTCGGGCCAGGAATTGAGCGGCGCAAAACGCTGATTGCCGGTG
Source organism: Croceibacterium atlanticum (assembly GCF_001008165.2). Taxonomy (NCBI): domain Bacteria; kingdom Pseudomonadati; phylum Pseudomonadota; class Alphaproteobacteria; order Sphingomonadales; family Erythrobacteraceae; genus Croceibacterium; species Croceibacterium atlanticum. Next base: position 5,130 of record NZ_CP011453.2, read on the forward strand.
CCGCCACCGCCGCGCCCGTCCGCGACGCGATAGGAACCTGCCGAATGCCAGGCCATGCGGATCATCAGGCCGCCATAATGGCCCCAGTCAGCCGGCCACCAGTCCTGGCTGTCGGTCATCAGGTCACGCATGTCCTGCTTGAGAGCTTCGAAGTCGAGCTTCTCCAGTTCCTTGCGATAATCGAAGCCCTTCCCCATCGGGTTGGTCTTCGTGTCATGCTGGCTGAGAATGCCCAGATTGAGCGCCTGCGGCCACCATTCCATGTTGGACACGCCGGCGGAGGTCATGCCGCCATGCACCACGGGGCATTTGCCCGGTTGCTTCGCCATCTCGTTCATTGCGCTTCTCCTCTCCTGGGCCCTCTACTGGGCATCGTATTTCGCCAGAGTGCTGCCGCAGGTTTAACAAACAATGACAGGATAACGCAGGGTTCTGATTGCCAAAATCAATTTATCAATATGTATTGATCGATGCGCCCGATCATACTGGCCTGCGCCATATCTTGCCAAGGCCTGCAAGCTGGCCCGGCATACCATCGCTTTGCCCCGGATGAGTCAATGAAAAGCGCCAAGAGGTGTGAGATGGCGCCCGCCAAGGGAGGCGCGAAGGGCCGCTATTTACCAATTGAAGCAATTTCGGTAGAAAGCGCCTGAAACTCCTTCAAGGCGCACTGATATGACCGATCCGCATTCAATCGTCTCCCAAATCGGCGATCTCGCTCAAAATGGGGAGAGGATGATCGAGCGGCTTCGCAAGAGAGCCTTTTTGCCCGAAAGCCGCAAGGGGTTGAATGTGCGCTTCGGCATTGCCGAGGCGGCGCAATTGCTTGATTGTTCGACCAATCGCATCCGCATGGCGGAAGAAGACGGCCGCCTGCCCCCTCCCCCCGCAGGCGAAAACGGGCGCAGGCTCGGCTATACGGTCGAGGAATTGCTGAATATGCGCGAAGTGCTGGGCGCTTCGCCGCGCCGGGCCGAAAATGACGTGCCCGCCATGATCGCGGTGCAGAATTTCAAGGGCGGCGTGGGCAAATCCACCGTCACCACCCACCTCGCCCATTATTTCGCCGTGCAGGGTTATCGCGTGCTGGTGGTGGATTGCGACAGCCAGGCCACCACGACCACGCTGTTCGGCTTCAACCCGCATTTCAACATCACGCGCGAAGAAACGCTGTATCCCTATCTGTCGATCGACCCGACCCAGGCGGACCTGCTTTACGCGGTGATGCGCACGCCCTGGCCCAATGTGGACCTGATCCCTTCCAATCTCGAACTGTTCGATGTGGAATATGAACTGGCGGCGGCCGGGGCCGATGGGGAAAGCGTGCTTGCGGCACGTTTTCGCAAATTAAAACAAGGGCTTAATGACCTTGCCCGCAATTATGACGTGGTCATTCTGGACCCGCCCCCTGCGCTGGGCACGATCAGCCTGGCGGTGATGCAGGCGGCCAATGCGCTGCTGGTGCCGCTGGCGGCGACCACGCCGGATTTCTGTTCCACCGTGCAGTTTCTTTCGATGATGGACCAGGTGCTGCAACAGCTGATCGAAGCGGGGGTGCAGGTGGATTACAGCTTCGTCCGGCTGATCTGTTCCAAGTTCGATCCCGGCGATCCCAGCCATGACATGGTGCGGGCGATCATGGAACAGAGCTTCGGCCCTGCCCTGCTGCCGGTGCATATTCTGGAAAGCGCGGAAATCAGCCACGCCGCCATGCGGATGATGACGGTTTACGAACTGGAAAAGCCGATCGGCACGGCCCGCACGCACAAACGCTGCAAGGCCAATCTGGACGAGGCGATGGGCCAGATCGAACAGCTGGTCCGCAATGGCTGGGGCCGGGTGGAAAATGTGGACGAGGAACTGGTCGTCAATGGCTAAAAAATCACTTTCCTACTCCGCATCGGATTGCCACCCCGCTTCGATCCTTCGGGAACAGCCCCGTGATCGCGCAGGAAGGACCGCCTGAATGGCCCGGAAACAGAAAGATTATCTCGCCGCCCTGCTGGCAGAGGACGAGGATACGGACGCCCCCGCCAATGGCGCGGCGCCCTCCCCCTCCCCTTCCAATGGCCCCGCCTCATCTTCCGGCCCGGCCCCGGCCGAAGCGGACACGCCGCCCCCCTCCCCCGCCGCTTTGCGGGCGGAACGGGCGCGCGGCACCACCTTGCTCGGCCGGCAGAGCGCGATTGCCCGCGTCGCCAGCGGCGAGGTGCGGCAGGTCACGCAATTGCTGCTGGACCCGGCGCGGGTGCGCGTGTGGGAAGGCAATGCCCGGTCCTATCAGCATCTGAGCGAGGAAAGCTGCCGCGAACTGATCGATTCCATCATCGCCGAAGGCGGGCAGAAAGTGCCGGCCATCGTGCGCAAGGCGAAGGACGATCCCGATCACGATTATGAAGTGATCGCGGGCACGCGCCGCCACTGGTCGATCAGCTGGCTGCGCGCCCATTCCTATCCGGACATGAAGTTCCTGGCGCAGGCCGTGGAAATGGATGACGAGGCGGCCTTCCGCCTGGCCGACCTGGAAAACCGCGCGCGCAAGGACGTGTCCGACCTGGAACGCGCGCGCAATTATGCCGCCGCGCTGAAAACCCATTACGACAATCACCTGACGCGGATGGCCGAACGGCTGAAACTGTCCAAGGGCTGGCTGTCCAAGATGCTGAAGGTGGCGAAGATACCCGATGGCGTGGTGGAAGCCTTTTCCTCCCCCGCAGACGTGCAGCTGAAGCCCGCCTATCCGCTGGCACAGGCACTGGATGACAAGGACCGCGCAGCCGCCATCAGGCGCGAAGCGGCGAAGATCGCGAAACAGCAGCAACAGCAGCGGGAAAATGGCGCGCCCGCCCTCCCCTCTGCCGAAGTCATCGCCCGCCTGCTTGCCGCCGGGCAGACATCGGACAAGCCGGAAAAGCTGGTGCTGGAAGGGGCGCATGGCCGCCCCGCCGTGACGGTGCAGAGCAGCAACAGGCAGGGCGTGACATTGCGGCTCCATTCCGGCCACGGCCTTTCCGACAAGGACTTGCTGAACCGGTTGCAGGATGCGCTCTATGCGCTGGAGGAGGAAGGCCGCGGCCTGCAACGCTGATGGACGCCCTCCCCACCTTGGCCGGTTCTTCCTGTTTCCCCGGGAAAACATCGCTGCCCTGGCGATACGCCTCGGCGGGGAAAACACGCAATGTTTCCCCGGGGAAACACCGGCCTGAACAGGCACTGCCGATGGGGGGACATGCATGAGCCGCGCAAGCCGCCGCGCCGTGAACGAACAGTTCGACCTGTTCCTGCCCTATCTTGCCGATCTGCCCCTGCGCGATCAGCGCGAGATGATGGAACGGCCCTTCTTCTCGCTGTCCAAGTCCAAGCGCGTGAAGCCGATCGATTACACCGCGCCCGATGGCAAATTATGGGTCCATGTCAGCGCCAATCCCGATTACGGCATGGCCACGATCTGGGATGCCGACATATTGATCTATTGCGCCAGCATGTTGGCGGACATGGCCCGGCGCGGCGTGAACGACGTGCCGCGCAAGCTGCACATCATGCCCTATGATCTGCTGCGCGCCATTGGCCGCCCGACCACGGGCCGGTCCTATGAATTGCTGGGGCAGGCGCTGGACCGGCTCGTATCCACCACGATCAAGACCAATATCCGCGCCGAGAAACGGCGGGAGGCGACCTTCTCCTGGCTGGATGGCTGGACCCAGCTGGTGGATGAAGAAACCGAACGCAGCCGGGGCATGACGCTGGAACTGTCCAACTGGTTCTGGGAAGGCGTGACGATGAAGGGCGGGGTGCTTTCCATCGACCGCGCCTATTTCGATATCAGCGGCGGGCGGGAACGCTGGCTGTACCGCGTGGCGCGCAAACATGCAGGCGGCGCGGGGGAGGGCGGCTTTGCCATATCCATGCCCGTCCTGTTCGAAAAATCCGGGGCGGAAGGGCAATATCGCCGCTTCAAGTTCGAGATATTGAAGCTGGCGGAAAAGAACACGCTGCCCGGATACCGGCTTTCAGTCGAAACCTCCGCCCGCGATGGCGAACCCATGCTGCGCATGACGCGGGAAGACGGCAAGGACGGGGCGGAACCCGATCTCGCCACCGCCGCGCCGGGCGCCACGCCGGGCGCCGCGCCGGACACGCCCGATGCCCCGCAGGCGCGCCCTGTTTCCCCGGGGAAACGCAAGCAGGGGCGTGCGAGCAAGGGTGCAGGGCAGGGCACGCAAACCGGGGCGCAGGGCGCTGAGGAGAGCGCGGCAGGGCAGGAAGATCTGGTCGATGCGTCCAGCCTCGTCCGGTCCACCCTTGTCGGCCTGTCGGACAAGACGACGCGCGGCTTCATGACGGACGAGACGATCGAACATCTGCGCGAGAAATGCCCGGGTTGGGATCTCTACGCGCTCCATGCCGATTTTGAACGCTGGGTCGCCGCCGATAGCGAACGCACGCCCGCCAATTGGCAGAAGGCCTTTATCGGTTGGGTCCGCCGCCACCACGAAAAACACCGCCACCAGCTGCGCGGCTGACAGGTTCCGGCCCCGATATGCGGGCCGTCAGGGGCCGGGCTATCGAGGGGGGCGTTCCCGAAGTGTCGAATTTCCAACATCGCCCGGAAAATCCGCGCAGACCGCATCCGCTTTTGAAGCTTTTTCCCGGCCACCCTGAAAGAAGTGATTCAATTCCGCCACTCAAAACACCGGCCAGCCAGCAGCTTCGACACAACGGGAACGCCAGACGACATTTCAGGAACGCAGCGTCGATCCATCGGGAACGCTGCCAACGATCTTTCGGGAACAGCCATTCGACACTTCCGGAACAGCCAAAACCCGCGAATCGCCGGACAAGCGCGATTCGCAGCCCATATCCGCCCGCCTAACCTTTCTAACTTGCCCTTTAACCCCTCTAACCCGTCATGAAGCCCTGCGGTTTTGGGGGAAGGGTGGATGGGCGCGTGCCGCCCGTGTTTTGCCCTCGCCGCAAGGCGCCATTATATAATGCGTAACTAAGCCGGACGGGTGGTGTTAGATGCTGACGCCCAACCGAATCGTGAGCCGCTGGTACGTGATCCAACTACAAGCCCATAACCTGTTGGCTTCAGCCGCTAATGTTGCTCTGATTTGCGAGAAACTACGCCACGAATCCGAGCTTTGCCCGCGTGAGGTTGAAACGGTCTGTTTTGAAAATCGTGAGCCGATCTTACTTTTAACCGCATCAATTCATCTGATTGTGGCGGAAGCTGAGAACGTCGGTTTGTCGATGACCCAGGCGGCAGCGGGACGGGTAGCTTACGTCCTTAATCAGCTCCAGGATACTGCCCGCGGATTTACATTGCCGCGGCATTTGGTGGATCGCCTGATCGACTATGGCGCTCAATTGAATCAGACATTCAGCGACGAGATTGCATCAAAGAAGGTTTATGTCCTTCGTCCTGAACTCGCGCACCTTTACTCAGAAGCGTCGGGCGGGTTTGGAGCCGAGGTCATTGACACCTTCCCCGAGGCGATTGAGGACATTGAAGAGGCATCCAAGTGCCTTGCCCTAGGGCGTTCGACGGCGTGCATCTTCCATCTAATGCGTGCGATGGAACTTGCCGTTCGCCAGATGGCAGGACGCTTAGGGATACTCAATGTTGAGAAGGAATGGGGCAAACTGCTAAGCGAAATCAGCGGTAAGGTTGAGAAGCTACCCAAAGGCCCTGATCGCGACGCTTGGTCAGAAGCGCATAGCCACCTTTATCACGTTAAACAGGCGTGGCGGAACAGCACCATGCATCCCAAGAAGACATACACCGACGTTGAAGCCAAGGCTGTCTTTGATGCAGTGGGATCGTTTATGCGTCACTTGGCTCCTTTGGTTCCGCCAACTTAATTACTAACCGCTCAAACCTTTGCGCGCGCAGGGGAGGGGGAGGTACGACCGGATTTGTCGTCCCGGCATGCTGTTGGTAATCGGGCAAGGGGGCTGCCGGGCGGTAGACCTGTTACGGAGGACCGGCATGGCACCGAAGAAGCATACATGCAGCCCGAGTTTTATCGCCTATGCCATCGGCGTGGTTGGCACCCAGATCGGCACGCTCACCTGGCTCGGTCTCATGGTGGTGAAGGGGCCGCTGGCCGTCTTCAGCAAAACCGGCCTGCTGATAGCTGCGGCAGTATTCATCAGCGGATTCCTGGCGAGCTTTCAACCGGATGAATAAGCGCGTATAACCACATCGGTTCGCTCACACCGCATCAAGCAACCGCAGCCGTTTGCCCGGTGCGGCGCGGAAGGCGCGTTCGCGGCAGGTGAGGACGATGATCTGCATGTCGCGCGATGCTTCTTCCAGCAGGTCTATCATCGCGTCCAGGCGGACATCGTCGGAATAGACCAGCGGATCGTCCAGCATCAGCGAAACGGGCCGCCCTTCCTCGCGCAGCAATTCGGCAAAGGCGAGGCGGGAGAGGACGGCAAGCTGTTCCTGCGTGCCCTGCGACAGGAGATTGCAATCCTCTTCCCCGCTGGCGCGGCGGATTGCCGCCATGCCGAGGTCGGACCCGAATATCGGATCGCATCCGGGCAGGATCCGCTGTGTATAGCGGCGCGCCCGTTCCGCCACCGGGCCGACCATGCTCCGCGATACTTCTTCCCGCGCTTCGCCCAGCACATCGCGCAGCAGGGCCAGCGTTTCCGCCTCGTCCGTCATCCGCGCCAGTGCGGCGGCGGCGGCGGCCTGTTCGTCGCGGGCCGTGGCAGTGCGTTCGGCCAGACCGCGCCCGCCTTCCGTTTCGATCCGGGTTTCGAGCCGGGCAATTTCCTGGTCGAGTTCCGCCTTGCGCCGCGCGGCCCCTTCGCGCCGCCGGTCCAGCATCTCCATCCGCCGCCGGATCGCATCCGCATCCAGCGCGGCGGCATTGCGCCGTGCCTCTTCCAGCGCCGCCGCCTTCCGGGCGAGATCGGCGCGCGCTTCGGGCAAGTCATCCGCCAGCGTGGCGAATTCGGCCAGCGCCTCTATCTCCGCCAGGTCGCGCTGGCCGCGCGCAAATTCGCCTTCCGCCTGGCTCGTGCGGACGGAGCCGGCCATTTCGTCCTTTTCCGCCGTCCGCAATTCGTCCAGCGCGGACTGGTTGAATTCCTCGGCCCGGGCGAGGGCGGTTTCGCTTTCTTCCAGCGCCTGCTGCAATTCGGGGAGGGGAGGGGTCTTCCCGCCATCCTCTTCGGCAGGGTCCGCGCCTTCCGGCAATTCGGCGATGAAGAGTTTAAGCGCCTCCGCCCCGGCGGCGATGCCCAGCGTTTCGTCGGCCGCCGTCAATGCCTCGATCTGTTTGCCGATGCCCTGCAATTCCACCGCCGCATCGCGGGCTGCCCGGTCCCGGCTGCGCAATTCGGCCAGCGATCCGGCCTGCAATTCTTCCAGCAGGGCGGCATGGCGGGCGCGGGCATCTTCCAGGCGATATTCCGCCCCGGCGAGGTTGGCGGGCGGGTGGATGCGGATTTCGCTGCCATCGGCCAGCGCGATGCGCGCTTCGCGGGTCAGCGTGGTTTCCCCTTCGGCCAGATTTTCACCATCCAGCGTGACATTGGCGGAACCGCTGAAGGCAATCCGCACGCCGCCCGCCTGCAAGACCGCGCGTTCCTGGTCTATCGCCGCTTCGATCCGTTCCAGATCGGTGAAGGCGGATGCGGGCACGGCGGTTCTGGCAATGCGGGCAAATTGGGCGCGCTGTTCTTCCAGTTTCAGCAGGCCTGCATGGCGTTGCCGCGCCCGTTCGATATCGGCGCGTTCCCGGCGGCGCGCCTCCTGCTTCTGCGCGGCGTCCAGCGCCTTGCGCGCTTCATTGCGGGCCCTGCGGCATTCATCCAGCGCGGCGCCCGTTTCCGCCGCCTTGCGCCGTGCATTGGCCAGCCCATCGGCCAGAATGGCGTGATCGGCCTTGCGCCTTTTCAGCTCCGCCTCGCTTTCCGTCACCAGCCTGCGCGCCTGATCGTGCCGGCGGTGCAGATCCTCCAGCTTTTCCACCCGCGCGGCGGCACCGGCATGGCGCGCCTGTTCGGTTTCGAGCCGCTGCGCTGCGCCCCTGGCCAGTTCAAGGTCTCCGGCCAGCTTTTCCCGCTGTTCCATATCGCCCGGATCGGCCAGTTCGCCCGCCACCAGCGCCAATTGCCCGCGCGCCTGTTCCAGTTCGGCATAGGCGGCTTCCAGTGCGCTTTCGCGCTGCTGCGCCTCTTTCAGCGCGGCTTCGGCTTCTTCCAACCGCGCTTCGGCCTGTTTCAGTTCGCCAGTGCTGCTGCCCGCGCGGGCCGTGCGGAACCGCGTATATTCCGCCTCTATCCTGTCGCGCACGCGGTCGAACATGGCGGAACCCAGCAGCGCATCGGCCTGCCCTTCCAGCGCGCCGCCAATCCCTTCGCGCACCTTGTCGCCGGGCGGGACGAGATCCAGCCCTTCCGTCTGCGGAACCCAGAGCAGGCCCAGAGTGCCAAGGGAGGTGGAATCCAGCCCGCTGGACTGTTTTTCAAAGCCCAGCAGGCTTTGTAGCGCCTCTTCCGCGGCATCGCCATGCTGGCGCCCGTCCGGGCCTTCCAGTTCCGCCACCGGGCGGGAGAGGAAGCGTTTGACGAGGCGATAGGGCGCGCCGTCAATCGTGAAATCCAGTTCCACCTGCGGGGCCACGGCATCGCCATATGGCTGGAAGGACTTGATCAGCTGCGTTTTCGATCCGTGGCGCAGGAACAGGGCGGCGCGCACCGCCTCCATCAGGGTGGATTTGCCGGTTTCATTCGGTTCGACGATGACATTCAGCCCATCGGTCAGCCCGGTGATTTCCTGCCGATCCCGGAACTTGCGGAAATTCTCTATCGCGATGCGGTTCAGCACCAGCCCCATGTCACGCCCCCTGCCGCGCGATTTCGACGAATAGCCGTTCCAGCGCCCGGCGGGCGAGGGCGGATTCGCTGCCGCCTGCCTCCGCCCGTTCCTTCAGGATCGCGGCGGCGCGGCCCAGCATCCCTTCGGCATCCAGCGCGGCCAGATCATCCTCGCTGGGGCGGGCCACCAGATCGCCATCGCGGATTTCCAGATGGCGCAGCAAATGCCGCAGATCATCTTCGATATGGCCGATCATGCTGACACGGTCCGCCAGCGGCACCAGCCCGGCCAGGTTCAGCCGCAACAGCGTGTCCGAAGGGGTGCAATCGCCCAGCAGCCGATCGCATTCGGCGCGGAAACCGGCGGCATCGCTGACTGTCCAGCTGCGGGCAAGCCATTGGTAACGCCCGGTTCTTACCGGCGTGACGCGCGGCGCCGCGCCTTCGGCCAGTTCCACTTGCAGGCAATGGCCCGGCTCGTCCCGCTGGAAACGGTCGGTTTCAGGCGTGCCGGAATACCATGTGCGATCATCCACGCCCAGATGGCCGTGCCAGTCCCCCAGCGCCAGATAATCCAGGCGGGCGCGCCGCGCCCTGTCCGGCGCGATCAGGTTGGGCGCTTCCCCGCTGGTGCCGAAATCGCGGATGGACCCGTGCGCCAGCCCGATCCGCAGCCGCGCGCCCGGCGTTTCCATATCGTCCCACGCCGCGGTGGGATCATCCACCATGTGCCGGTGTAGCAATGGGGCGGGCAACAGCCACACGCCATCTTCCATTTCCACCGGATCGTGGCTGGCCAGCACGGCAACCCGGCCCCCGGCGCGTTTGCGGACCCGGTCCCACAAGCCGCCATTGCGGGCGAAATCATGATTGCCGGGCAGCAGCCACCATTTGCAGGCATAGCGTTCCATCCGCGCCAGCGCCTGCACGATGGTGCGTTCATCCGGCCCTTCCGTGTCGAACACGTCGCCCGCCACCAGCACGTGCTGCGCATTATGCGCCGCCGCCGCCTTGCCCACCGCGTCAATCGCATCGAAACGCGCTTCCGTCAGCGCATTGCGCGTTTCCGCGTCGAAACCGCCAAAGGGTTTGCCAAGCTGCCAGTCAGCCGTGTGAATGAACCGCATGATCTATCCTGCTGCGTCGATTGGTTTGGCGGGCGGCGGGGGTGCGAGGGGGCGTGGAAAGCCGTTGATATCGCAGGGCAGGGCGGCCTGTCACCCGCCTGCCGCCGCTTATCGACCGGCTGAATCAATGGCGCGGTATTGATTCAATTTCCGCGTTGGACCGGGATTCCGCGATCCAACAGAATCGCCCCATGATCCCGCTTCCGCCCGATGTCCCGCCCGGATTTGCCGTGCATCTGCGCGCCGTCGATCCGGCGCGGAACGTGGCGCGCAGATATGAAATCGTCGCCACGGCGGGGCTGTTCGGGGAAATCATCGTCCAGGTGGACTGGGGCAGGATCGGCACACGCGGCCAGTCCCGCCGCCTGTCCTTCCCCAGCGAAGGCGAGGCGGGCGATTACGTGCGCACCCTGCTGCGCCGCCGCAACACCGCCCACCGCCGGATCGGCGTGGCCTATCGCGAAGTTACAGGATCTTGCCCAGTTCGGCCGGGGGGTCGAGGTCGAGATTCTGGGCTACGTCGACATATTCGATGATGTCGAGCCTTCGCTTGGACAGTTCGTAGCGGGAAACGAATTGCTGGGGACGGCCCAGGCGGCTTGCCAGTTCGGATTGTGACATGCCCCGATCCTGGCGCGCAGCGATCAGTGCGGCGAGAAGTTTCTGATAACGCTTATCATGCACCCCTTTTGCCATTTTCTTGCGCTTTCATGTTTCAGGACGGGATATGCGGCGGCATCCTTCTGGAAATGACTGGCGTATAACGATTCTGCCTGCCCAAATGGTTCCCGGCGCCTGGGTGAATTTTACCAATTCATCGAAGGATAAAGCGCTAACAGCATTGATCCCCGTCAAGTCATTAGCTTTTTGTTAACGCATTTCACATCATCTTGATGTGGATCCTCATGGATCGAACGATAAGATTCATGGGGAGCGTGATGGGTTACGTTGCTGAAGGACCGACTCTTCGGGGAGCCGGTCCAGACCCGGATAATGCGCTGTCTCGTATTGCGACAAGATGCGCCGCTTTCCTTGCCCCGTTCCTGACCGTTGCGATCGTGCTGGTGCAATTGCTGGCGGTTCCCGCGCCGGCATTTGCCCAGTCCACCCCGCCGCCATTCCCGGGCTGCACGCCCGGCGTGTTCCTGGCCCAGAATAATCCGACGCAGCTTTTCCAGGTGGATACGTCCACCAATCCCTTCACCTATCCCAATATCGGCCCTGCCCACAGCAGGACCTATAATACAATCGCGTTCAACCCGGCTGACAATTACATTTACGGCGTCGACCGGCCCAGCGGTTCCAATATTCGTCTTTTGCGGATCGGCAGCAATGGCGTGGTCCAGGTCCTGGGAACGATTTTGGGCGGGAACATCAATGTTCCAAGCGGCTATCCCGTGTCCGGTGAAATCGGAGCCGACGGATTCTACTATCTCAAATACCAGCTGGCCAGCGACCAGGCGATCTACCGGGTCAATCTTGCCACCAGGCTTGCGGCGCGCATCAATCTTTCCCTGCCACGCACCTCGTTGGACCTGGCCTGGTATAATGGCCGCCTCTATTCGCATGATGCAAACATCGACGTTTTTTATTCGATCGACCCGTCCACTGGGCAGGTGCAGGATATCGGCCCCACGGGCATCAGCGCCCAGTTCGGCGGCATGGTCAGCGCATCCAACGGCGTCTTCGGCATCAATAATGGCGGCGGCTTCTATCAGTTCAACCTGCAGACGGGCGCGGCCACGCTGATTTCGTCCTCCCCCAGCACGGCAATAATGACGGCGCCAAATGTTATAGCACGCCGCTGCAATTCGGCACGGATCTGGCCATCACCAAGACGGACAGCACGGATTTCTACACCGCCGGGTCCAGCACGACTTACGAAATCGTGGTCAGCAATAGCGGCCCCTTCGGCGTCCAGGGCGCCGTGGTGGACGATCCGCTTCCGGCCGGGATAAGTTCGGCAAGCTGGACCTGCGGCGGCGCCACTGGCGGCGGGGCCTGCGGGCAGGCGAGTGGCAGCGGCGCCATTTCGGGGCGGACGGTGGATCTGCCGGTGGGCGCTTCCGTCACCTTCTCCATGACATTGCAGATACCGGCGGGCTATTCGGGCGATCTCACCAATATCGCCACCGTCACGGCGCCCGGTACCGCGCTTGAAACCGATCTGACCAACAATAGCGCAACCGATGTGGATGCCGGGGTCGTGGTTACGAAAACACTGATCGGCGAGAACGGCGTTCTGGCAAACCTGGCGGAGCCGGGCGAGCAGCTGACTTACCGGATCACCGTAACCAATAATGGCAGTGTCGCGGTAAGCGGCTATGATGTCATCGATACGCTGGACCCCAATACGAGCCTGGTCATGGCGACGGGTGGCGGCATTTTGAACGGCAGCAATGTGGAATGGACCAACCTGTCCATTCCACCGGGCGGTTCGCTCTCCGTCCTGCTCATGACCCGGATTGACGATCCGCTGCCATCCACGCTGACCCGGATTACCAATATCGCCCGCCATCCGGACGGGCCGGTTCCCTCCTGCCCTTCGGGCCAATGCGTGGTCACGCCGGTGGCGCCGGCCGTCACCTATGCCAAGTCCACGACGGCGACCAATGCCGCGGTCGGCGATGTGATTACCTATACGCTGACGGCCCGCGTGTTCCATTCACCCACGACCGACGATCTGACGCTGACCGATACGCTGGGCAGCGGGCTGGATTTCACCGCCGTCACCAATGCGGGCGCCTTCACCTGCACGCCGGGCAGCCCGCTGGTCTGCACGCTCCCGTCAGGGACGGCGGTGGGCACTTACAGCCTGGCATATACCGCCACGGTGAATGCCAGCGCGACCGGCAGCGTGACCAATGCCGTGGTCGGCACGGGCGGGGATGATCCCAGCTGTTCCGGCACTTGCGATACGGACACGCCCGTTGTCGCCCCGGATGTGACCTTCGCCAAGAGTGCCGACACGGCAGGCCCGGTTTCCACCGGCGATATAATCACTTTCACGCTGACGACCACGATCACCAATTCGCTGATCACGTCGGATATCGTACTGCTGACCGATACGCTGGGCACGGGGCTGGATTTCACCGCCGTGACCGATGCGGGCATCTATGGCGTGGATAGCACCGGCGATCCGGTGATCGAATTCACCCTGCCTGCCGGAACGGGGCCGGGCAGCTATTCCGTCAGCTACACCGCCATCGTCGCGCCGGATGCGACCGGGTCGGTCAGCAATGTCGTGGTCGGATCGGGGCCGGACAATCCCACATGCACCACCGCCTGCGGCACGGAAACCACCGTCGCGGATCCGGTCGTGACTTATGGCAAGAGCGTCAGCGCGCCGGGGGCGACAGTCGCCGTGGGCGATGTGCTGGACTATACGCTGAGCGTCACCGTGGCGAATTCGCCCACCACGGGCATTGTCACGCTGACCGATACTCTGGGCACGGGGCTGGATTTCACTGCCGTCACCGATGCGGGTGTGTTCACCTGCAATGCGGCCAATCCGCTGATCTGCACGCTGGCCGCCGGAACGCCGGTCGGCACTTACGACATGACCTATACCGCCACGGTCAATGACGATGCGACGGGCAGCGTCACCAATGCCGTGGTCGGCACCGGGGATGACGATCCGGGCTGCGACGGCACTTGCGATACGGCGACCAATGTCACGCCTTCGCAGGTCACTTATGCCAAGAGCACCAGCGCAACCAATGTCAGCGTGGGCGATACCATCACCTATACGCTGAGTGCGACCGTCACCAATTCCCAGACCACCGATGACCTGACGCTGACCGATACGCTGGGCACGGGGCTGGATTTCGGCAGTGTCACCAATGCGGGCGTGTTCACCTGCACGCCGGGCAACCCGCTGTCCTGCACGCTTCCGGCGGGGACTGCCGTGGGGACTTACAGCCTGGCATATACGGCCACGGTGAATGCGGCGGCCACCGGCAGCGTGACCAATGCCGTGCTGGGCACGGGCGGCGATGATCCGGCCTGCCTGGGCAGTTGCGATACCACAACCACGGTTGATGAGCCGGCAGTCGCCTATGCCAAATTCGCGGATACGGCCGGGCCGGTCAGCGCGGGCGATGTCATCACCTTCACCCTGCGCACCACGATCGCCAATTCCATGACGACATCGGATATCGTGCTGCTGACCGATACTCTGGGCGCGGGGCTGGATTTTACCGCCGTCACCGATGCCGGGGCCTATGGCGTGGATGCTTCGGGTGCGCCGGTTGTCGAATTCACCCTGCCTGCCGGAACCGGGCCGGGCACTTATGACGCTGTCTATACCGCCACGGTCACTGCCGATGCATCGGGCGCGGTCAGCAATGCCGTGGTCGGCACGGGCGGCGATGATGCCACATGTTCCGGCGATTGCGATACCGATACGTCCGTCGTCGCGCCGGGCGTCACCTATGCCAAGACGGCCAGCACGGCCGGGCCGGTCAGCGCGGGCGATGTCATCACCTATACGATCAGCACCATCGTGGCGAATTCGCAGACCACGGGAGATGTGGTGCTGGCCGATACGCTGGGCAGCGGGCTGGACTTCACCGCCGTCACCGATGCGGGCGCCTATGGCGTGGATGCCTCGGGCGCGCCGGTGGTCGAATTCACCCTGCCTGCGGGCACTGCGCCGGGCACTTACGAGGTAAGCTACACCGCGACCGTGAATGGATCGGCCAGCGGGTCGGTCAGCAATGCCGTTGTCGGCACCGGGGATGACGATCCGACCTGTACCGTCAATTGCGGCACCCAAACCGCGGTTGAGGATCCGACCGTCACCTATACGCTGAGTGCGACCGTCGCCAATGCGGCGACGAATAACGTCCTGACGCTGACCGATACGCTCGGCACGGGGCTGGATTTCGGCAGTGTCACCGATGCGGGCGCCTTCACCTGCACGCCGGGCAACCCGCTGGTCTGCACGCTTCCGGCGGGGACTGCGCCGGGGACCTACAGCCTGACCTACAATGCAGAGGTGAACGCCAGCGCCACGGGCAGCGTCAACAATGCCGTGCTGGGCACAGGCGGGGACGATCCGGCCTGCCTGGGCGATTGCAATATCGACACGCCGGTAATCGCGCCTGCGGTCAGCTATGCCAAGACGGCCAGCACGGCAGGCCCGGTCAGCGTGGGCGATGTGATCAGCTTCACGCTGACGACTACCATCGCCAATTCCATGACGACTTCGGACCTGGTGCTGCTGACCGACACGCTGGGCACGGGTCTGGACTTTACCGCCGTGACCGATGCGGGCGCCTATGGCGTGGATGCGTCCGGCGCGCCGGTCGTGCGCTTCACCCTGCCTGCGGGGACGGGGCCGGGCAGCTATGCCGTCACCTACACCGCCACGGTGAATGGATCGGCCAGCGGATCGGTCAGCAATGTCGTGGTCGGATCGGGCGGCGATAATCCGGTCTGCACGGTGAATTGCGGCACCGAAACCACGGTCGAAGACAGCACCGTCACCTATTCCAAGAGCAGCAGCGCAGCGCAGGTGCAGGTGGGCGATAGCATCAGCTACACCCTGACGGCCACGGTCGGGAATTCGGCGCTGACGGATGCCCTGACGCTGACCGATACTCTCGGCACCGGACTGGACTTCGTGGCGATCACCGATGCAGGCGTGTTCACCTGCACGCCGGGCAATCCGCTGGTCTGCACGCTTCCGGCGGGGACCGCGCCGGGGACCTACAGCCTTGCCTATACCGCCACCGTCAATGCGGCGGCGGGGGGCAGCGTCACCAATGCCGTGCTGGGCACGGGCGGGGACGATCCGGCCTGCCTGGGCGATTGCATCACCGAAAACCCGGTGGCGGCGCCGGTCATCAGCATCGCCAAAACCTCTGACCCGGCAGCGGGCGAGACTGTGCAGGTGGGGCAGACGGTCAATTATGCGCTGGTCGCAACCATTGCCAATGGCGCCATCACGGCACCGCTGGTGCTGGTGGACACGCCCGATCCGGGCCTGACCATCACCGATATTCCGGCGGGCTGCGAAATGGCCGGGGGGATCATCACCTGCACGCTTCCCGCCGGGACGCCTGCCGGCACGCACAGCCTGGCCTATGGCGCGACGATCAATGACAGCGCGGGCGATGCCGTGCGCAATGTGGTGACGGCCACGGGCGGCGGCGGAACGACTGAGCCGGGCTGCAATAGCTGCGCGACGGAGCACAATGTGGCGCTGCCCCTGATCCGACTGGCCAAGACGGCTGCGGTGCGTGAAGTCAGGATCGGCGATCTGGTGCGCTACACGCTTTCAATAGAGAATGTGGGCGAGCGGGACCTGATCGGTGGCAGCATCATGGACATGCCGCCCGCGGGCTTCACCTATGTCGAAGGTTCGCTGCAAGTGGTGGATGGCGATAATGCCGCCACCCTGTCCGGCCAGGGGCCGCTGCGCTTTGGCGAAATTGACGTGCGGGCAGGGGAAACGGCGACGCTTGCCTATCTGATGCGGGTTGGCGCGGGTGTCCGTCCGGGCACGCATGTCAACCAGGCGCAGGCCTATTCGGCGGAGGATGTGTCCGTTTCCAATCCGGCCACGGCGCGGGTGGAACTGGCGGGCGATCCGCTGGTGGACGAGACATTGATCTTCGGCACATTGTTCGATGATCGTGACGGCGACGGGTGGCAGGACAGCGCCGCGCTTTCCGGCCTGCATGTGCGGGGCGGATTCGCGCCCGGCGCCTATGTGCCCGGTTCCACCATGATCGACCGGGGGCAGGGCATGGTGCCCGTGCCCGATGCCAGCGCGCCCTTGCTGCACGGCATGGATCTTGGCGGCATTGCCGCGCGCCAGTCCGAAGCCGATCCGGCGGGCAGGAACCGGATCGTGATCCGCCAGCGGCTGACCGATGCGGCCTTCACCGATGATTTCATCCTCACCAGCGCGCAGGGCGTGACCATCCGCATGGATGCGCAGGGCCGGACCAGCGTGGAAAAGGGCGGCGATGCGGCAAAGGGGCTGAACGGCGCGGAACCGCGGGTCGAACGGCGGATCGCGCAGGGCGAAGGCGGCCATGTCGTCGATTACGTGATCGAGAATGACGGTATCGACGAACGCGGCATTCCCGGCGTGCGTATCGCCTCGGTCGAAGGTCTTGTCATGGAGACGGACCAGTTCGGCCGTTACCACCTGGCCGCCGTGCCGGGCGGAGCCTGGGCGCGGGGCCGCAATTTCATCCTGAAGGTGGATCCGTCCACCCTGCCTGACGGGGCCGAATTCACCACGGATAATCCGCTGCTGCGGCGCATTACGCCGGGCATCCCGGTCCGTTTCGACTGGGGCGTGAAACTGCCCCCCGCGCTGGTGGAAGGGCGGACCGAAACGGTGGAGCTGGAACTGGGGCAGGCCATCTTCACCCCCGGCAGCGCCGAAATCCGCGCGGAATATCTCCCCGCGATTGACCGGATGGCGGCCGAAATCGGCAAATATCAGGGTGGCGAGATCGTGATCGAGGCCAATGGCGAGAATGCATCGCTGGCTTTCGACCGCGCCGAGGCCGTAAAGACCATCCTCCTGCGCAAACTGGATACGGCCTCGGCGCGGAATCTCGCCATTACCGCGCGGGGCAGGGTGGATGATCCATCCTCGCTGATTGCCGGGGTGGATGAAGGCGGCGTGCTGCTGGGCACGGTGCTGTTCGATACGGACAGCGCGCAAATCAGGCCCGAATTCGCCCCCCTGCTGGGCCGGGTTGCCGCCCGGCTCGCACGGGAAGGCGGCGGCGCGGTGGCCATTATCGGCCACACCGATCTGCGCGGTTCCTTCCAATATAACACCGCGCTGGGAATGCGCCGCGCGCGGGCGGTTTACGAAGCGCTCGCCAGCCAGCTCCCACCCGACATTCGCGCGAAAATCCGCGTGGACAGCAGCGAAGACCCCGCGGCCCCGGCCGACGGGCAGGCCGGGTGAGGGGGGACAGGATCATGAATAACAAGCTGATGAATCTTGGCCTCGCGGCGCTGATGTCCGGTGTCTCGCTGCCCGCGCTGGCGCAGGACCAGCGCATTCCGGCATCCGATCCGGGCCTTGCCGGGGACGATACGACTGTCTGTTCCGAAGACGGCTGCACCGATGATGGCGATCTCGTCTTCCGCCTGCGCACGCGCAGCTATGCCCAGCCTGCCACGGTCGGGACCAGCCAGCATTCGCCGTCAGAAGCCTTGCAGCCCGACCGGCGCGTGACCATCGCCGCCGAACCGGCAGGGCAGCCCGGCCAGGCGACTGCACTGGGCAAGTTCTCTGTCAGCCTGCCCGATGGCGGCGTGATCTGGGCCACGGAAGATCCCACGCTGGGGCAGCCGGAACTATCCGTCTCGGCCCCGTCAATGGTCCCTTATGACGGGACGCGGATCACCGAACCGGTGCGGTTTTTCGTGCGCGGCAATTATCCCGGCTTCATCCGCAAGCTGGAGATTTCCATCTATCGCAGCACCGATGCCGATCTGATCGAACCGCTGGCCGTCATCCCGCTGGACGTGGCCGCCGTCACGCAGGCAAGCTGGGACGGCGCGCTGCCCGGCAAATACAGGTTCCGCACCGGGGACGATCTGATCTACGTGCTGCGCGCCCATGGCGAAGATGGCGCTTTCGATGAAACCGTGCAGCGGCGCCTGCAACTGGTGCGGCCCGAAGACGCGGCGCGCAACAACCAGATATTGCGCCGCGATGCGGAAAAATCGCTCGGCACTGCGCTGACCGCGGAACAGGCGCGGACGCAGGCCCTCATCAACGACGTGTTCAGCGGCAATGGGCTGCGCCAGCAGAATATCGCCATTCGCGGTTCGCGGATCCGTATCCAGGGGCGCAATCTCCCGCCCGGTGCCCAGCTTGCCATCAATGGCGAATCCTGGCCGGTTGACCTGGAACGCAAATTCGCCGCCGAATATCTCGCCCCCGTCGGCCGCCACGCTTTCGACATTGCGCTTCAGGGCGCGGGCAGCGAAGCGGCGCAGCATCACCGGCTCGATATTGATGTGACGGGCCGGTATTTCTTCGGCGTCGGCATTGCCGATCTGACCATTTCGCAGAACGATATTTCCGGTTCGGTGGAACCGTTTGCCGGGGATATGCGCGCCGATGACGATATTCTGGCGGATGGGCGCCTGGCCTTCTATCTCAAGTCCAAGCTGGGCGGGCGTTATCTGATAACGGCGCAGGCCGACACGACGGAACGCGACCTTGGCGACCTGTTCAAGGGTTTCGGGAAAGCCGATCCGCAGGATATTTTCCGGCGGCTCGACCCCGATCTCTATTATCCCGTCTATGGCGACGATTCGACCACATACCGCGATGTGGACACGATGGGCCGGTTCTATCTGCGCGTCGATTGGGACAAGAACCAGGCGCTGTGGGGCAATTACCAGACCGGCATCACCGGCACGGATTACGCGCAATATATCCGCTCTCTCTACGGCGCGGCGCTGAACTGGCGTTCCAACGGCAATAATCCGTGGGGCGATCCGCAATCGGAACTGCGCGTCTTCGGATCGCAGGCGCAAACCGCGCCGGGGCATAATGAATTCATCGGCACGGGCGGCAGCCTCTATTACCTGCGCCATACCGATCTGCTGCCGGGGTCCGATATCGTCTATCTGGAAATCAGGGACCGGACCACGGGCCGCGCGGAAAACCGGGTCCAGCTGACCCGCGGCGCGGATTACGAGATTGACGAGCTGCAGGGCCGCATCATCCTGACCCGCCCGCTTGCCCAGATCACGCGGGAAAATGCGCCGTCGCTGACCCGCGATGCCCCGCTGGACGGGTTTGAACAGCGGCTGATCGTCGATTACGAATGGCTGCCCGGCAGTTTCGACAGTGACGAGATAACGGCCGGTTTCCGCGGCAAGCACTGGCTGGGCGATCATCTCGGCATCGGCGCGACCTATGTGGATGAAAACCGCGCGGGCGATGATTACACCCTCTATGGCGGGGACATCACCCTGCGGGCGGGCAGGGGCACATATCTGAAGGGCGAATTCGCCCATACGCAGGCGCTGGCCGCGCCGACTTTCCTTTCCACCAATGGCGGTTTCGATTTCACCCGCCTTGCGGCCACCGGCCCGCAGGAAGGGGATGCCCGGTCCATCGAAGCGCGGGCCAATTTCACCGAACTCGGCCTGACGGCGCTGGACTGGAGCGCGGGGGCATGGTGGCGCGAAACCGATGCCGGATATTCCACGGGCCGTTACAATAACGGCCTGCCCACCACCGAATATGGCGGCGAAGTGCTGGGCCAGCTGGCGGCGAATCTGGGCGTCTATGCGCGCTACAGCAAGGCGGAAAGCGGGACGGATTCCCTGCTTCAGGCACAGGCGAGCCTGGACTGGCGGCTTGACGATGCGAACGCCATCGCGGCCGAAATCCGCCGGGTGGAGGAAAATTCCGCCTATGCGGATGCGGCCGGTATGCTGGGCGCTGTCAAATACAGCCGCCGGATCGGCACCGCTCTGGATCTCTATGCGCAGGGCCAGCTCACGCTGGATGACGATGCGGGCCGTTATCGCAGCAATGACATGGTGCTGGCGGGCGGGCGCTATCTGCTGGGGGACCAGTCATCGCTCGGCGCGGAAATCAGCACGGGCGACCGGGGCGATGCGGCGACGGTGGATGCGGAATACAGGCTGGCGCCGGATCATACGCTGTACGGGGCCTACACCTATTCCACCGATACGACGCAATATGAAAACCTGCTCAACCCCAATCGCCGCAACGGTTGGACGCTGGGCCAGCGCTGGCGCGTTTCGGACCAGGTAAACCTCTTCAATGAAAGCCAGTATCTGAAGGAACCGGCCCAATCCGGCCTTGCCCACACCTATGGCCTGGATTTCTACCCGGCGCGGGGGTGGAGCACGGGCTTCACCATCCAGACCGGGGAATTGCGCAACCAGATGGGCGGCATTGTGGACCGGCGCGCCGTCAGCCTGCGCCTGGGCCGCACTTCGCCCGATACGGACTGGCAGAGCAAGCTGGAATGGCGGCGCGACACCGGGGCCGAACGGCGCCGGCAATGGGTCACCACCAACCGCATCACCCACCGGATCGACGAAAGCTGGCGCGTGGCCGCCCGCTTCAATTATTCGGACACGACGGACGCGATCAATCCGCTGGCCGGGGCCCGGTTCGTGGAAGGCAATGTGGGCTTCGCATGGCGGCCCTGGAACAACACCCGCTGGGGCGTTTTCGGCCGATATACCTATCTCTACGATCTCGCCACGATGGGGCAGGAAGGCGGCGCGGAATATGACCAGCGATCGCATGTCCTTTCGCTGGAAGGTGTCCACCGGCTTGACCGTTACTGGGAATTTGCCGCCAAGATCGCCCGCCGGGAAGGGGAAGCGCGCATGGGGCGCGGCACGGGCGAATGGTTCGATTCAGCCACCACCTTCGTCGCCGCGCAGGTCCGGTACGAGCTTTTGTCCAAATGGCACGCCCTTGCCGAATATCGCGCGCTGGATGTGGCCGATGGCGGGATCAGGCACGGCGCGCTGGTGGGGATAGACCGCGACGTGGCCAGTAATCTGCGCATCGGCATCGGCTATAATTTCACCCGCTTCAGCGATGATCTGACCGATCTGGATTATGACAATAAGGGCTTTTTCATCAATCTGGTCGGCCGATATTGATGGCTTGCCCGGCAGGGTGAAGAGGGCGGGGCCATCCGGCCCCGGCCCCGATCATCGGAAGGCGAATAATTCGTAGCGGATATTGCGGTCGCGCAGGCCCTGTTCGCGTGCGGCGCGGCGTATGGAATCCAGCAGCCCCTGCGGGCCGCAAACCGCGATATCGACTTGCGATGCGTCCGCCGCCCGCACAATCTCCGCGAAGCGTGCCGTGAAGTCTTCGGATTTGGGGCCGGTGGATATGGGCACGAATTCGATGCCCCGTTCCCGCGCCATCTCTTCAAGGACAGACACATCGGGAAATACCCGGCCGGGCGTGAAGAAATAGAACAGGGTCACCTGTTCGAAGCGTTCCGCTTCCTTGTCGTTCAGCCACGCGATGAAGGGCGATATCCCCACGCCGCCGCCGATCCAGATTTCCCGTTCACATTCCGGCTTTCTCCTGAACCGGCCATAGGGGGCATAGACATCGGCATGCATTCCCGGCTCGACCTGTGCGATCAGCCTGGTCGTGTAATCGCCAAGCGCCCTGATGACGAATGTGATCTTCCCTTCGGGCGTGGGTGCCGAGGCAATGGTGAAGGGATGCGGTTCGCGCAGCCCGTCTGCCTTCATCCGCAGGAAGCCGAAATGGCCCGGGCTGAATTCTGCGCGGTGGCTGACGGGTTCGAGTTCGATCGAGGCGGCGGCGGCGCCCCGCTGGACGTTGACGACCCGGTAATGGCCATGGCGCGCCACCAGCGGATAGAGCAGAAGCTTGTAGGCCGCGGCGATCACGCCCAGCGCGGCAAGGGCCGCCAGCCACAAACCGGCGGCGCTGCCAAGTGCGATCGGGGACTTGATGCTGAGCCAGTGGGCAAGCACAATCAGGAATAACGGCCCTGACAGGCGGTGCCACCAGCGCCACACGCTGTACGGAATGTTCCGGTTGAGCGCGAGGATCACTATCACCATCAGCGCCACGAAACTGGCCTGCCGCACGAAACGGGTCGTGGCGGCGGGCAAGGCCAGGATTGCTTCCGCCTGCCACAGCGGATCCCCGGCTTTGAAAAGCAGGTGCACCGATGCCAGCGCCAGCGCCCAGATGCCGAGCCACTTGTGAACATTATACACACGGTCCAGCCCGCCAAACAGGCTTTCGACCCAGGGCCACCTTCCGGCCAGGATGGCGGCAGTCGCCATCAGTGCCAGCGCCGAAATGCCGCAAGCGAGACTGAGCGTGGCCGGAGTCCACCAGGTCTGCGAAGGGACTTCCATGAGCGTGAGGCCCAGGCTGATTGCCACGATGGCGACAATGGCTTGCCACGGTTTCATGATGAGATCGGCTCCCTATTGTGGCTGAAGGCCCGCCCGCGCATTTACATGCCCCCGTGCGCGGGTGGCGTCAAACGACAAGACACGACAAGACACGACACGACACGACACGACACGACACGGCGCGGTGCCCGGATCAGGCGTTCCCGCGCCGGGCACCGTCACCCCGCCTTGCGTGCTGATTTCCGATGGCCGGCAGGTTTGGCATGGAACAGCAGGCCGGGCAGGGATGCGGCGATGCCGGTGCCGGCGGCGGTCAGCCAGTCGGGCAGGTTCAGCGGATGCAGATCGAGCCAGCCTGCCGGGACCGGGGCGAGCGTGGCCGCGAAGGAAAAGACCAGCGCCGCCGCCGCGATTGTCCGGCTTGTCCGGCCGCGCAGCCCGGTCAGCACGGCGAGCAGGGTCGCCAGTGCGGCGATCAGGCAGATCAGCGCCATGGTCCGCGCATGTTCGGGCGGTTCCCCGCTGCCCACAACCACGATGAACAGGGCCGCGACCGCAATCGTGACGAGAATGCCCGTGCCGATAATCACGGCGGTTTCGGCCTTGTCGAAAAAGCCCTTGCCGATCTTCCTCCTGCCCTTCAGCCCATCGGGCAATTGCTGGAAGCCGAGAATGGCGGCCGGGTGGATCAGCAGTTCCAGTATCACGATATGGATCGGCAAATAGAGCAGCGGATAGCCGAGCAGGGGGATCAGGGCCGCCGTCGTCACCAGCGGGATATGCACCATCAGCAGGAAGGCGAAGCTGCGCGTCAGATTGCGGAACAGCTGGCGCCCTTCGGCAATGGCGCGCACGATCGTGCCGAAATTATCGTCCATCAGGACAATGGCGGCCACTTCGCGCGCGCTTTGCGTTCCCCGGCGGCCCATGGCGATGCCGATATCCGCGGTTTTCAGCGCGGGCACATCGTTCACGCCGTCGCCGGTGACGGCACTTATCCTGCCGCTTTCCCGCATTGCTTCCACCAGCAGCACTTTCTGCGCCGGGGTCGCCCGCGCCACGACATCGAGACTGTCGAGGAATGCCCGGTCGCCCTGCCCGAGCCGGGCCTCCATCTCGTCTCCCGAAAGCACCACGGGGTCGGCGGCAAGGCCCGCCTCACGCGCGATGGCCTGCGCGGTTTGCGGATGGTCGCCCGTCACCATCACGGTCTGGATGCCTGCCTGCCGGGCATCCTCCACTGCCTGGCGGACCCCTTCGCGCAGCGGATCGGCAATGCCGATGAAGCCGGTGAAGCTGAAACCCCCCTCCGGTTCCGCCGTGGTCGCCACGTTCCGCCGGGCGCAGGCGATGACTTTCTGGCCGCTGGCCGACATGGCGGCCAGTTTTCCATCGCGCCGTTCCCTTTCTTCCGCGCCAAGGCTGCATAATTGCAGGATCGTTTCCGGCGCGCCCTTGGCCACGGCGATGGTCTGGCCCGTTTCTTCCCAGATCGCGACTTCGCGCCGCCGCGCCTCCGTGAAGGGATAGGATGCCAGCAGGCGCGATCCGGCGGGGGCAGGGGGCGCTTCTGCCAGCAATGCCTCGTCCAGCGGATCGTGCGATCCGGGGCGCGATGCCATTGCGGCCATTTCCAGCAGCCGTTCCTGCGTGATGCCGCTGGCGGGGCGGAGTTCGTGCAGGCGCAGCACGCCTTCGGTGATGGTCCCGGTCTTGTCGCTGCAAATGACGGATAATCGCCCGATATTTTCCACCACCACCGCCCGGCGGACCAGCGCCTTGTGCTGGGCAAGCCGATAGACGCCGACGCCGAGAAAGAAGGTCAGCACCACCGGGAATTCTTCCGGAATGGCCGCCACGGCCAGCACGGCCGCGCTCAGGAATGCATCGATCAGCCCGTGCCCCTGATAGAGGCGGACAGCGGCCAGCAGCAGGCAGATGGCCAGCGCGATGACGATCAGCGCGCGGACGAGGCGGGCGACATCCCCCTGCAAGGGCGTGCGTTCGTTCCGCGTGGCGGTGGCTGCCCGCACGATCTCTCCGTACAGAGTATCGCCCCCGGTGAAGATCAGGCGGACCTGCGCCTCCCCCGTCAGCAGCCGCGTGCCCGCAAAGGCCCAGTGCTGTTCTTCCGGATCGCCTTGTGCGCCCGCCGGCAGGGGCGTTTTCGGCACCGGATAAGCCTCTCCGGAAAGGGAGGATTCGTCCGCTTGCAGCTTGCCCCCGGCCAGGATCACGCCATCGGCGGGGAAGGGTTCGCCCGTTCTCACCCGCACCAGATCGCCGGGCACCAGTTCGTTTGCCGGGACCTGGCGTTCCTGCCCGTCCCGCATGACGCGGGCATGAGTTGCCAGCGCGCTGCTGAGCCCCTGCACCGATGCTTCTGTCCGGCGGTGGAGATAGAAATCCATGCCCACCAGCGGCACGATGGCCAGCAGCAGCACCACCGTATCGGTCCATTCCCCCAGCAATGCGAAGATCAGGCTGGTCGCGGCGAGGAACCACAACATCGGGTCACGGGCGGTATCGCCAGCGATCTCTCCCACGGATCTGGCCCGGTGTTCCGCAATGCGATTGGTGCCGAAACGTGCCGCCAGTTGCGCCGCCTGCGCCTGGCCGATCCCGGTGGGATCTTCCGCGCGCAGCAGCGCCCGGCGTTCTTCCGGTACTTCGCGCTTCATCCCGTTCCCCGCCTGTCAGCTGTCCTGATCGCGTACGACCATGACGGAACAGCGCGCATGGCGCACCACGCGCGCGGCATTGGCGCCGATAAGGTAATCCTTCATCTGCGGCCGGTGCGATGCCAGGACGATCAGATCCGCCCCCGTTTCCGCGGCGATTTGCAGGATGCCGTCATAAATGCTGCCGCTGGTGACATGCGCTTCCACCCTGGCGCCCCCAGCCAGTTCATCGGCCAGTGTCATCAGGCGGATGCGGTGATCGTCCAGCATCCGGCGGACGGAAAGGCTGGACCACTGGCCCTTCAATGTCAGCAGCGATTCCGGCACCACATGGGCCAGCGCGATCCGGGCATCGAAACAGCGCCCCAGCGCCAGCGCCGTGGGCACGGATTTCTGCCAGGAACTCGGTTCGTCCAGGTCAATCGGGACCAGAATGCTGGAATACATCGGGGCGGCCCTTCCATGTCGCGTGCGGCGATCGGGCCAGTGTAATCTTCGGCGCGGACTTGGCCAGCCTGTTGTCCACCGGCGCGTTTTTCAGCTTCGGTCCGCGACACGAATTATCCTGCCTCCGGTTCACGCTCCACGAACAGGGCAACCAGCGGCCGATTGATGTAGTAATTGTTGCGACCTTCGCGGTGCTTGAACAGCATCCCGCCTTCGGCGAGTTCATCGAGATATTTGGTCGCCGTGGGACGAGAGACTCCAATCTCTTCCTGGACGAATTCGATGCGCGTATACGGGTGGCGGAAGAGATTGTTGAGCAGGTCCTGCGAGTAGATTTTCGGGTGCTCGGTCCGCATCCGTTGCTTCGTCTCAGCCATCAGGCCCCGGATCGCTTCGACCAATCGCAAGGTTTCAATGGCAGTCTCCTCCACACCCTTGAGCATGTAGAGAAGCCACTCTTCCCATTCACCGGATTCACGTACGGCCTGGAGCAGGCGATAATACTCTGCCTTGTTCTGGGTGATGTAACGGCTGAGGTAGAGGATCGGGATATCGAGCAAGCCGCAACGTGTGAGATAGAGCACGTTGATGATGCGCCCGATGCGCCCATTCCCGTCCGGGAAAGGGTGGATGCTTTCGAACTGGTGATGGATGATTGCCATCCGGGTCAAAGGGTCGAGATCGGCCCCGTCACCATCTTCGTTGATGAACTTTTCCAGCGCCCCCATTTCATCGCGAACTTCCTTCGCATCCTGAGGCGGTATGTAGACAAGCGCGCCCGTTCCTTCGTTCTTGAGTGCGGTGCCCGGTGTTTCGCGGAAGGTTCCATCGCTCTTCTTCAGAATGCGGAACATGGCGATGAGCATGTTGTTCGTGAGCAATCCGTCGAGACGCCGTTGCTCCTCATATCCGTACCGCAGCGCGTCCCGATATCGGGCCACTTCTTTTGCCGCAGGGGAACCCGCACTTTCGGGGAATGCATTGAGCTGGAAGAGCTCGTCTTGCGTCGTGACGATGTTCTCGATCTCGGAACTCGCCTTCGCTTCCTGGAGCGACAGCGTGTCAATCAGAATGCCCTGATTGGGAATGGTTGCAGCGCGGCCTTTAAGCTCGGCAAGGAAGCGATGGGCGCGCGCAAGCGCCTTCAGGACGCTGGGCGTTTCAGTGAGGCCGGGGGGCGGCAGGTCTGGAATGGCGTAGGTCGGGTCAAGGGCCACAGATTGTCTCATGCAAAGAATATGCGGAAAAGCTTATCACGATTGTCATACGTGTAAATATTTTCCGGTTTTCTTTACATGTCTGCGGCGAACCGCCGCCAGAGCTGCGCGTTTCGGGCCGGGTGGGGTTTGGGGCAGGGCGAGGGCGGGGCTATTCCTCCTTCGCGCCGGAATTGGGGTTTCCGCCGGGTTCGACTTCCTGATCGCCCAGCTGGCCCTTGCCGTGATAGCCCATTCGTGACTGGCCGCCATGGCCGAACACGCCTTCGGCGAAGCGCGGCTTGTCATCGTCGGAATTGGTCTTGCGGGGATCGGGGCGGGGGGCGCCGGCCTGGCTGCCGCCGGTGGCGTTCCATTCCGCCTGCGTGTTCACACCGTCGGCACTGCCTTTCAGGCCGTCATCCGGCCCACTATCCGGCCCGTCATCTGGCATGGCCTGCGTCTTGCGCGTATCTTTCGTCATCCTGCATCTCTCCGCGAGCTTGCCCTGTGTTCAACCCAACTCATGCAGGCGGAGAACTTTCCCGCTTTTCCGGATTCGGTACGGAAGGGGGGCCTGATGGATGACGCAATCAGCCGCCCCCTTGCCGTCAGCCGCCGAGGCGGTCCCGGCCGACTTCGATACTGGCCTGTGCGGTAAGATTGCCGACCTTTTCGATGACGGGGCCGTCCGCCGCGGCGTCTTCCACCACCAGCTTGACCCACAGCGTATCGCCATCCTTGAAATAGGCCGTGCTGTCCGCCGCGCGCAGCGCGTCGAGGCTGTCTTCCTGCCTGCCGCCGGCAGAAGTGGTGAAGCCGGGCAGTTCGAACAGCACGAATGCGCCTTCGTCCATTTCCCGCAGGGCGAGGGACAATGTCTCCCGGCCCGTTTCCACCCTCAATTCGGCGCCGCTGCCGATCGTGGTTTCGCCGATATATTCAAACCTCTTGCCATTGCGCTGGAGGATGATCGGTTCCGCGATGGGGCCGGTCTCGAACCCGTTGAAATTGCCGCTGATGCTGAAACGGCCGATATCGCCGTCGCAGATGGCGGCATTCCAGCTGGCCTTGATCTCGCAGCTTTCCTCGTCAGAGGCGATGCCGTTGTCGATGACCACATGGGCACCGGGAATGCCGGTGACGGATCCGTCCAGGTCGCGGAAAGCGGCGCTCTTATAGGCGGCGCTGCGGCCGTAATCCGATGCCCAGCGGCGCTGGATCGGCGGGAAGCTGACCGGCTGCGCATTCTCGAAGCTGAGGCCCTTGACCGAATTTTCCGTGCTCATCCCGAAGCTGGTAAACAGCAGATAGGACAGCGCGCCCGCATCGCGTTGCTGGTTGGGCATGAAATTGACGAACCGCGTGTTCTCCACCTCGTGGTGGAAATCGTAATATTCATATCCGCGGATCGGGAAATCGGGCGCGGCGCTGGGCAGGCTGCGGCCATAGGCGATTTCTTCGGGCGTGGTCGGATTGCCGATATTGTCGCTTTCCCCGACGAACAGCGAATCCACGACGCGCGAGGTGAAGGGCGCGATGCCCGGGCTGCTGGTGGCGTGGGTGAAGCCGATGGCGTTGTCCGCCAGTTTCAGACCCTTGTAGAGGTGATATTCGCCCCGGCCCCAGATCGCGCCATTGCGGTTCTTGTAGCCGGTGAAATCTTCGAACACCGCCATCACCACGGGGCTGGCCGGGTCGGCGGGATCTTCCCGACTGGTGAGGTTGGGGCCGGCAATGCCGAAAGTGCCATCGGGCGCGGGGCCGCGATCCAGCATCAGGCCATCGAAATTGGAATGCGCAACATTGCCCTTGAATTCGCGCAATTGCATCCGTCCGGGCCAGGTATTGGCGCTGATCTCCGTCCCTTCGAACTGGCCGGTCGGATGGGTGGGAAACGCCATCCAGAAGCCGATCTGGTCGGACCCGGCCGCCACATTGTCGCGATAGATATTATCGGGATTGGTGATCCAGAAAGTGGACACCGTATTATCCGACGGGATCAGGATATGTTCGGATTTCTGCCCCTCGGTCGATTGGTGGGCCAGGAACAGATTGGTCGGTTCGCAGGGCAGGGTCGGATGGCACTTGGTCTGGATGCCGAGATTGCGGACGAACTGGTTGCCCGTTTCGATCCCGTCTTCCATGAAGAAGCAGTGGCCCACCGTGTTGTAGGTCACATTGCCTTCCACCAGCAGATTATTGGTCCCGTGCACGGTCACGCAGCGGCTGAACGTGTCGTGGATCGAGGAATTGCGGACATATTGCCCGGCCCCTTCGCCGATCAGGTGCCAGTGGACCGGGTAACGCGCCAGCGTCAGATGCTGGCCCATCCGCGTCAGTTCGACACTGTCGATATACATTTCGGACCCGGCCATCGCCATTATGTGGCCGCCGAAATAGGTTTCCTGCGAATCCTCCGACGCCTGGATGCGGATATTGCGCGTCAGCAGGCCCACCTCTCCGCGTTCGTCCACGCCGAAGGTAATCTCGCCGAAATGCATATATTCCAGCGGGCGGTCGAGCGTGATCCGGTTCCCGTCAATGGCGGTGACGACGCGTTTTTCCGCCTGCCGCGGATTGAAGTCGGTCGAAGCGAGGATGATCTCGTCGCCCTTGCGCCAGCCATTGGCATCCAGCACCTCGATGCTGGTGGCGCCGGCCTCTGCCGTGCGGGCCAGCTTGGTCCAGCTGTTTTCCCGGTCGCCATGCAGGTTCAGCGTGCCGTTCAGCAGGATGATGCCGCGATCGCCCATCGTGTTAATGTCTTCGCCGGGGACATTGTCGGTCAGCGTGATCGTGGCCTTGCGCCTGTGCGGCCGGTCTTCGGTGCCGATCTCCAGCTCGCCGCCGGGCACATAGATCCAGTCGGACACGAGTTCGAGATCGCGCTCGTCCGAAAAGCGCAGCTTGCCGTTCACCGTCAGGCTGCGCAGGGCGGGCGGGCTGACATCCAGCAGCACGTCCATGCCGCGCGGGATCGTCACCGCATCGCCTTCACCCGGAACCTTGCCATCGGGCCAGGCGGCCGGATCGGACCAGCGCACCGATTTCGTCTCAGTGGGGGCCGCCCCGGCATCCACGGGGGTATGCGCATGCTGATCCTGCGCGGCCAGGGCTGTGCCCGTGCCGCAAAGCAGCGAAACGGGCAGCAGCGCACAAAGTCGATACAGGCGAGTTTGCTCGCGCATAGATGTCATCCTCTCCACCGTGACCGGGCGCGCCGGCTGTTCTTTTCTTGCCGCGATCCTGCACGGGCAGGGCCAATTTGACAAGATCAAAAGAGAGGGTGCTTCATGCGTGCCGGGCATGGCCGGGGCCGGATCGGGGCCGGACCGGGGGTGTGCCGAAACGGAAAGATCCGCGTCAGTCGCCGTGCTCTTCGCGCTCTTCTTCCATGATGGTTTCCGCGCGCCCGATCATGTGATCCAGCGCGCGGCGGACCGTTTCCAGATCGGCCGGGTCCAGCCCTTCGGTCAGCCGCCGGTCCCACTCCATCGCGCGTTCGATCATCTTTTGGTGCAGCGCCTGTCCCTCGGCGGACAGGTCGATCTCTATCTCCGGCCCGCCGGGCTTGCGTTCGCGGGTCAGCAGGCCGCGCTTCACCATGCTCTTGACAGTGCGGCTTAACTGGCCGCGATCCTGCAACAGCATTTCGGCCAGTCCGTTGAGGGAAAGGGGCGCGAATTCGCCCAGATAGGCCACGATGCGCCATTCGATTTCGGCCAGGCCCAGAAGGCGCCGCTGCGTCAGCAGGTTGGAACGGCGCATGAGGTTGAACAGCACCACCATGCGCATGCTGACCAACCGGGCCAGCGGCCCCGTGCGGCGGCTCGGGCGCGGTTTCTCCCGCGCCGAGACTTCGCTTTCCTGTTCGCCGGTTCGTGCCTGTCCCATGCTGCCTTTTAATTTGATTGTGCCAAAAGCCAATCATGCTGACGGTATCGGCCTGGGCATGGCCAGCGTGTTCGCGCGGGTCGTAACGGAGAGACGGGCCTTCCTTCTGCCGGGGAAGTGCCCGCCCTCCGCGTCGATCAGAAATCCTTGCGGAGCGTGATCGACCATTCCCGCGGCCGGCCCACCGTGGCGCTGAGGAAGCCGAAGCTTTCACGCTGGTCGGTGATCGTGGTCAGGTAATATTTGTCGAACAGATTGGTGACCGCGCCCGAAATCGAGAAGCCGAGATCCTCGTTCCGATAGGTCAGCCGGGCATTCACCAGCGCATATCCTTTCTGCACCGAGGAAGTGGCGAGGACATTATTGGAATATCTGATGTCCGACCGATAGCTGACATCGACACGGGGCGAGATCAGCGAGTTCTTCCCGGCTTCGAAATCATACTGGACCGCGCCCGACAGGTTCCATTTCGGCACGCGCGTCTGCGGGCTGTCCAGCGTCAGGCCCTGCGTAGCGGCGAGCAGTTTCTTGTACTGGAAATCGGTATATCCGGCATTGGCCGACAGCATCAGGCCATAGGCCGGGCGGGCCACGGCCTCGACTTCAAAGCCCTTGATCTCGGCATTGCCGATATTGTCGTTACAGAAGGGGAAGCAGCCGCCATTGCGCGCCGTGGGATCGCTCAAAGTGCCCACGATCGCGTCGAATTCGGTCAGGAAGGCCGACGCGTTGAGGCGCAGCATATTGCCGAACAGGTTGCTCTTGAAGCCGGCCTCGTAAGCCGTCACCTCTTCCGGTTCCAACGCGAAGATACCGCTCGCGCCGAAGGGGCGTGCATTGAATGCCGATGCGGTGAAGCCGGTGGAATAGGACGCATAGACATTCACTTCCGGCGTCACTTCATAATTGATCGACACGCGCGGATTGAACCGGTCGTCCTTGTTCTCGCCCTTCGCCACGAAGTTGAGGAAACCCAGCCCCGAAGGCGTGTAATCGCGGTCGAAAGTATAGGTCTTCGTCTCGTTCGAATAGCGCAGGCCCGCGCTCAGCGTCAGCCGGTCGGTCGGGTGGAGGTCCACCGCGCCGAAAAAGGCATAGCTTTCCAGCGTCGCAGTGTCGTCGCTGAAGAAATCGAGCGCGCTGGGGATGAACCCTTCGGTCTGCACGCGCGCGGGATTGAGCGTGCGCGTATCGAGGTAATAGCCGCCCAGCGTATAATCGACCAACCCGTCAAACGCGGTGCCCAGCAGGCGCAATTCCTGGCTGAACTGGCGGTGGCTAAGCCCGTTGCGCACTTCTTCCACCGGCACGGCCAGCAGGCTCTGCCCGAAATCGCCTTCATATTCGCGATAGGCGGTGATCGAGGTCACGTGCATGGAATCGGACAGGTCGGCTTCCACCGTCATCGATCCGCCGAACGCTTCATATTCCCCCTCGACCGGGTTGGAGAAGCCGACGCGTTCATTGCCGTAACGCGCATAGGTGGAATAACCGTCGGGCGAGACGAAGGAAGCGATCACCTCGTCCATCTGTGCCTGCGTGCTGACATCGAAACCGTAATAGCTGGTGCCCAGGCCGCGCAGCCAGGTGGCAAGGCCATTGGTGAACTCTCCCCCCGCGGGGATGGAGCCGCCGCCGATGAGGCCGGTTTCCGGATTGATCCGCGAAGCCTGCGCATCGAGGATCACTTCGGCAGAGGCTTCGGACACTTCCTTGGTGTAATCGCCGGAGATGTAGATCTTCACCGCCGGGCTCGGTTCGATGCCCAGCGTGCCGCGGAAACTGTGGCTATCCCCGCCGCCCAGCGTGCCGATCTTGCAATCGCCGTCGCCAAAGGCTTCCATGCCCGGACCGGCCACCAGTTCATTGCCGAATTGCGGGTTCACGCAGCGGTAATTCAGGCGATCGACATGGCCGTCCTGCCCCTTGGCGCTTGCCACCATGCGGAATGCCAGCATGTCGTTGATGCCGATATCATAGGCGCCGCGCAGCTGGTAACGGCTGCGGCTGCCGCCGGTCACTTCCAGATATCCGCTATTGTCGCCGCTCGGCTTCTTGGAGATCAGGCGCATCGCCCCGCCGACCGAATTGCGGCCGAACAGCGTCCCCTGCGGGCCGCGCAGCACCTCGATCCGTTCAAGGTCGAGCACGTCGAACACCGAACCGTAAGTGGTCGCGTAATAGACATCATCGACATAGAAGCCGACGCGCGGTTCGAACGTGGTCAGGAAGTCGATCTGGCCAAGGCCGCGAATGAAGGCCTGGTTGGTCCCGGCGCCATAGCCCGATCCGCCAGTGGTCATTTCCACATTGGGCACGGAATCCGCGACATCCACCAGCGTCCGCACGCTGCGCTGTTCCAGTTCTTCGGCATCGACTGCCGTGATGGAGATCGGAACGTCCTGCAGCACCTGTTCGCGGAACTGCGCGGTCACGATGATCGTGGCGTTTTCCGCCCGGCGATCGGGCTGTTCATCCTCGGCATCCTGCGCGCTTGCGGCCGATAGCGGCGCGAGTGACAGCATGGCCGCCATCGCGGCCAGCCCGGCCGAATGCTGCAAGCGCCGGCGCGATCCTTCAAAGCCTCTCTTATTCATGATTTCCCCTCCCCTTTGTGCCGCCATGTTTTCTGGTCGGCTGTGTGTTTATCCCCATCGTCCGGGCTGCGGGCCCATCTCGGCCAGCGAGAACGCGCCGCCCTCATTCAAACAGCGTCTCGCCATGTTCGTTGACGGGATTGCGGTCGTTTTCGGAGCACTGGAATTCGATCAGCGAGCCGTGGCGGTCCCGGCGGTAGCGGGCTTCGACCTTGTACGGTTCGGCCAGCGCCAGCGGATCGGTCATGGTCATTTCATTGACCAGCACGTCCGGATCGTCGGGTGACAGGTGGATCCGTTCGACCAGGCGGAACTGGTCGGAATGCACCCCGCCTTCGCCGAACTCCAGCTCGTCCGAGATGCCGATTGTATCGACAACCAGCGTATCGCCTTCCCAATGGCCGATCGAATGGCCGTGAAATGTCGGGTCGATCTCCTCGATCGGGGGATGTTCGCGCCCATCGGTCCAGATCGTGCGCGTCTGCATCCAGGCTTCCTGGTTGATGGTGACGCGGCCCGGAGTGAACAGGAATTCATAAGGATATTGGGCCAGGCGCATGATGCGCGGCAGGCCGGGGGGGCTGCAATTTGATCGGTTGCGCCTTTCCACCCCGCCATTGGCCAGCACTTCGGCCCGCCAGCGTTCACGCTCTGCGGCGTAATCATCCTTCAGCACCGGCTGCGTTTGCGGCCCGGCGGAGCGGACCAGGAACCAGATGCCGCCCCAGTCGGGCAGCGCGTCCAGCGCGGCATATTTGCCCTTGGCGAAGCCCGCGCTGTCCTGTGCATCGATCCCCTGCGGCACCGGGCTCTGGATCGGTGCTGCCAATTGCGCATATGCCGTGGTCGCGATACCGGCCGCCAGCAAGCCCGCACCGGCCAGACAGGCCGCCCGCTTGAAAATCATCATCCGTCCCCCCTTCGCCGCTCAGGCGATCAATCTACCTCGCCCAGCGTGCTGCCATCGGCCAGCTTCACCCCGGCATAGCTGGCGCCCAGCGCGCCATTGCGCAGCGGGTGGACGTAAAGCTGCACCCGGTCGCCGGTCTTGAGCGTGCGCCGCGTCCAGCCTTCCTGGATCAGATTATTGGGGCTGGTCATCTCGATGGACCACAGCTCCGTCCCCTGATCGGTCGGCACCCGCACCCGGATGAAGGCGTGGGGATTGGACCAGCGGAATTGCTCCACCGTCGCGTCCAGCACCACGGTCTTTTTCATGTCGAACATCGAATAGCTGTGATGGGCCAGCGCCGTACCCCCGGCGAGCGGCATCAGGCCAAGCGCCGCACCGGCTATCAGAACTCCCAAGCGGGTCATCTCGCGCACTCCAGTCTGTCAGATTTGGGGGACGTTCACGGGCTGCCCGTTCTTGGGCAGGCCGGAATCGAGCACAGTGCCGTCAGCCTTGCGCAGATCGAGGAACAGGCCGCCCGGCTTGCCGTTGCGCAACGGGTTCATGCGCAGGCTTATGTGTTCCCCGCTGCGCAGCGAAACCCGGTTCCAGCCTTGCCGCTTGAGATTGTTTGGGCTGTTCAGTTCGATGCTCCAGTGCCGGCCATCGCCTGCTTCCAGTTCGATGAAGGCGTGCGGATTGGTCCACTGGAATTCGATGACATCGCCTTCGATCGTCATGATCTGGCGCTGGTCGAACATGGCGAAGCTGTGATGGGCGGCGATGGGCGATGCAATCGCCAGCATCAGCACAGGCGCGGCAATGCGCCGCAGGATCTTACTGTTCATCGCCCGGAACCGCCCCGAACGACCATGTGCGCCATGCCCAGCCTGAATCTTGCACCCATCATATAGCTGCCCCTCTCTCATCGCCAATTTGACTACATCAAAATACCTTTAGTCAAGTTGAATCGCATTTGCGGCTGTTCAGGCGCATCGCCGCGATCCCGCGACGGGCTCTTGGCAAAGCGAACCTTCCGATGCATACTTATTGCCGAAATCAAAAAGGGGCGGGCAAGAATCCCGCCGGAGAGGGAATATTCCATGGTCAAGCAGTCTCGCCTGCATCCAGTTTCGTGGCTTTTGCCGGTATCGGCCCTGCTGGGCGGGGGGGGCGCCGCCGCCGCGCAAGGCCATGCCCATGCCGATATTCCGGCAGAATCGCAGGCTTCGATGCGGGCGCTCAACTGGTCCGATCCCGCGGCATGGCCCGGCGGCAAGGTTCCGGCTGAAGGCGATGCAGTGACCATCACCCGCGACATGGACGTGCTGCTGGATGTCAGCCCGCCCGCGCTGCGCAGCCTGACGGTGCAGGGCCGGCTGCGCTTTTCGGACGAGCGGGATCTCGACCTGATGACCGAGTGGATTTACGTGGCCGGGGGCGAGCTGCAGATCGGCACCGAGGGCGATCCCCACACGAAGAACGCCACGATCACGCTGACCGACCGTTTTCCGGGCGAAGACATCAACACGATGGGCGATCGCGGCATCATGCTGCTGCGCGGCACGCTGAACATGCACGGCAACCGCGATCACACATGGACCAAGCTTTCCGCCACGGCAGAGGCCGGGGCCACCAGTATCGAAGTGCTCGACGCATCCGGATGGCGCGCGGGGGACGAGATCGTGCTGGCTTCGACCGACTTCAATCCGCGGCAGGCGGAGCGCCGGACGATCACCGGCGTAAGCGGCAACAGGCTCAATTTTGCCGAACCGCTCGAATATATGCATTTCGGCGAAATCACCCATGGCGTGGACGAACGGGGCGAAGTCGCCCTGCTGACCCGCAACATCAAGGTGCAGGCGTCAGAGGACGCGGCGGAAAGCTATTTCGGCGGGCATATCATGGCGATGGCCGGATCGCATGCCTATGTGGACGGGGTGGAACTCAACCGCATGGGCCAGCATCTGACCCTCGCCCGGTATCCGATGCATTTCCACGTGCTGGGCGAAGGGCTGGGCCAGTATGTGCGCAACAATTCCATCCACGACACCTATAATCGCTGCGTCACCGTGCACGGCACGAACAATCTGAAGATCGAGAACAACGTGGCCTACAACACGGTGGGTCACTGCTTCTTCATGGAAGACGGGATCGAGACGGGGAACGAGTTCATCCGGAACCTGGCCATCCAGACCAAGTGCCATCCGACGCTGGACTGCGTGCCCACCAATCTTGCCGCCAATGGAGAGGTCAACAATCCATACGGGGATATGGCGGCCTACCGGGAAGCCAGCTTCCACGGCGGGAACACCCTGCTGCCTTCGGACAATACGGTGGCGTCCTTCTGGATCACCAACCCGGATAACAGCTATATCGACAATGTCGCGGCCGGATCGGACCAGGTCGGTTTCTGGCTGTCCATCCCGCAACACCCGAATGGCGCCTTCCTGGGCACGGAAATTTCCGCCAAGACCTGGCCGCGCCGCACGCCGCTGCGCAAATTCAGCGGCAATGTGGCCCATTCCAATTTCGACGGTTTCCTGATCGACCGGCATATCGACGAAGATAATACTTTCGGGCTGGCCTCCCTGCCGTTGATTCCCCTGGCCGATCCCACCGATCTGGAAAGCGAAGTGATGGAAACGCACTTCGAGGACCTGACCGCCTACAAGAACCGCAATGGCGGCCTGTGGGGCCGGGGCGATCTTTACGTCTACAGCAACATGAAACTGGCCGATAATGCCATCGGCATGACGCAGGCCGCCGGTGACATTGGCAGCCTGCCGTTCAGTTCCCGACTGGTGGATTCGCTGGTCGTGGGGGAAAGCGACAATATCGGCAATCCGACCACGCCCGAGGAAATCGCCTATGGCCGCAGCCTGCCGAAGCCGGCGATCCCGGATTTCCCCATCCGCGGATATGAATATTACGATTACCGCGATGACGTGGTAAACACGAAATTCGTGAATTTCCAGGACAATGACCAGCGAAAGACAGGGGCCCTGTCCTTCCTGCTCTATACCAGCGCGGGGCTGAGCACGCGAAGCACGATCAGCGGTGCGGAATTCGTCAATGCCAAGCCCGTCTATTTCCCGAAATTCGATGCCCGGTTCGATAATGATAATCGCGGCGGCGATGCCTATCGCACGCTTTCCTTCCACGATCTGGACGGATCGGTAACGGGCATTCCCGATAGCCAAGTCATCCTCCACGATGGCGAGAATGACAGCGTCGCCACCGATGAAAGCTGCGTGATCCGGCCCAGCTGGAACGCCTCTGTCTGCACGGGCGATATCGGCCGCCTGAATCTATCGGACGCCAGGGGAGAATTTCCCGCGGCGGTCGATCTGGAATCGCGGACCGCCCGTTTCGCCCTGATCGCATCGATCAGCCCGAATGCGCCCGATACGCCGCTGGTGAAGGCCCAGCGTGCCGCCCTGTTCTCTCGCCGTGCACCGCAGGCCCCCATCGCGCTTGTTCGGGACGGCAAGGAATTCAAGGTCAATGGCGACATGAGCACCGTGCGCGCCGGCACCGAGATACAGGTGAAAACCGAAAGGCCGGAAGTCACCCTCAGCCTGTCCGAAATGGATGCGGGTTCATGGGTCATGTTCGAACTGCCGGGCTTCACCCACGCGGCGTCCGGCACCGAACAGGGCAGCATGGCCGCATTGCGCCGGGCGGACGAGACTTCCTATTTCCGGAACGGGGATTCCCTCTGGGTCAAGCTGGTGGCCGATGCCCCGGCCAGGCCGGTCATCCGCCCCACGGATCTGCAGGCCAGCATAACGGTCGGCAAGGAAGGCCGGGGCGGCTGACCGGACGAGAGCCGAAGCGGCGGCGCGGGTCGTTCCGTCAACCGGGCACCGACCCGCCTCAGCCAGGGGTGGCAAGTTTCATCAGGACAAGCCCGCTCACGATTAGGAGCGCGGCGAAAATCCTCAGAAAACCGAGCGGTTCGCCAAAAACGGCAACGCCGACAATGAATGCACCCAACGCGCCGATGCCGGTCCAGATCGTATAGGCTGTGCCGAGCGGGAGAACCCGCATGGACCAGGCCAGCAGAATGAAACTGAGCAGCATGGCTGCCACCATGATCCCGGTTGGAACGGCTTTGGTGAAACCTTCGGACATCTTCATGGCCGTCGCCCAGACGACCTCGAACAGACCTGCAAAAAACAAGACGAGCCACGCCATGGCAGCCTCCCGGTGAAGCCGCCGGGCCGTCCCGGTCTTGAAACACCCATGCTCGGGGCGGGAACGTGGTCGCCGCGCAAGAACCTTTACAGCGGAGGTTGTGCTTGAAGCAATGCTGCAATGCAATATCGCCTCCGCCATGTAGATCGCCATCGTTGACGAAAGCGCTGCGCGCGCATCGATTATCGAATATGGGCTTTCGGCGCTGGAGGATTGCGAACTCTTCGGAGGCCGCGCCTGCCACGACCGTTCTTCGCGGCTGCTGGCCTTTCTCACGAGCGAACGCCCGTTGGGTTCGCCCCCATCTTGTGCTTTGGGCGTTTGACGCAGACAATCGCAGCTGGGGACACATGAACGAACCGCATGATCTTGATGCCTGGCGAAAGGGCGAACGCACCCGCCTGATCGATGCGCGCATGGCTGTTCCTGCGTCGGGGCGCGAGGAACGCACCTTGCGCATTGCCGCACAGCTTGAAGAACTTATCGGAGATCCGGCGGGGCTGGTGGTCAGCGCCTACTGGCCCTTCCGCGGAGAGCCCGACCTCAAGCCTCTTCTCAAGCGACTGCGAGAGCGCGGCGCGACGACGGCGCTGCCTGTGGTGGTGCGCAAGGCGGAGCCCCTGGTCTTTCGCGCCTGGCGCAGCGGGGCCAGGCTGGAACGCGGAGTGTGGAACATCCCGTTTCCGGCCGATGGTCCCGAAATTCTGCCGGACATTGCGATCGCGCCCGTCGTCGGCTTCGACCGGGCCTGCTACCGGCTTGGTTACGGGGGTGGCTTTTTCGACCGGACGATGGCGGCGCTGCCCCGGAAACCGCGGTTTTTCGGAGTGGGATATGCGGAGCAGGAGATAGCGACCATCTTCCCGCAACCCCACGACATCGCGATGCAGGCGGTCATTACCGAAAGCGAGATCGTGCGGCCCGCCTGACGGCAACATGCCGTTCTGCTGCGGTCCCGGCCCCAGTCCCGACCCCAGCCCCGGCTCTGCAAAAAACAAGCATATCCATGACCGCTCGATCTACGGGGGCACCCCGGCATCGGGCAGGTCAAAAGCAAGGTAAGAAAGAACATGATCGACGAGAAGTTGCAGCCCATCCTCAATGACGTGCTTCGCCGGAACGCCGGCGAAACCGAATTCCTGCAGGCTGTGCAGGAAGTGCTCGAGAGCCTGGGACGCGTGATTGCCAAACATCCGGAATATGCAGACAATGCGCTGATAGAGCGCATCTGCGAGCCCGAACGACAGATCATCTTCCGCGTGCCCTGGGTGGATGATGACAACAGGGTGCGTATCAACCGGGGCTTTCGCGTCCAGTTCAATTCGGCGCTGGGGCCGTACAAGGGCGGATTGCGCTTCCACCCTTCGGTCAATGTCGGGATCGTCAAGTTTCTCGGCTTCGAGCAGATCTTCAAGAATGCGCTGACCGGGCTGCCGATCGGCGGCGGCAAGGGCGGTTCGGACTTCAATCCGCGAGGCCGGTCCGACGGTGAGATCATGCGGTTCTGCCAGTCCTTCATGACCGAACTCTATCGGCATCTCGGCGAATATACCGACGTTCCCGCAGGCGATATCGGCGTGGGTTCGCGCGAGGTCGGCTATCTGTTCGGGCAGTACAAGCGGCTCACGAACCGGTACGAGGCGGCCGTCATGACGGGCAAGGGGCTGGTCTATGGCGGATCACGCGCGCGGACGGAGGCGACGGGCTATGGCGCGGCCTATTTCGTCGAGCGGATGCTCGCCACCCGCGCCGGCAGTTTTGACGGGAAGCGGGTCGTGGTTTCCGGATCGGGCAATGTCGCGATCTACACGATCGAGAAAATCCGGGAATTCGGCGGCAAGGTCATCGCCTGCTCGGATTCGGGCGGATTTGTAGTGGACGAGGAGGGTATCGACCTCGATCTGGTGAAGGAGATCAAGCAGGTCCGCCGCGGGCGAATATCCGAATATGCGGAACTCAGGCCCAAGGCGCGGTACCAGGATCAGGGAAGCGTCTGGAACGTGCCCTGCGACATCGCCATGCCTTCGGCCACTCAGAACGAGCTGACCGGCAAAGATGCGAAGGC
This sequence comes from Croceibacterium atlanticum, assembly GCF_001008165.2. NCBI lineage: Bacteria > Pseudomonadati > Pseudomonadota > Alphaproteobacteria > Sphingomonadales > Erythrobacteraceae > Croceibacterium > Croceibacterium atlanticum. Next base: position 45,982 of record NZ_CP011453.2, read on the forward strand.
CCTGATCGCCAACGGCGTCGTGGCGGTGGGTGAGGGGGCCAACATGCCTTGCACGCCCGAAGCGGTGCGCCTGTTCCACGAAGCAGGCGTGCTGTTCGGCCCCGGCAAGGCGGCCAATGCGGGCGGCGTCGCCACTTCGGCGCTGGAGATGCAGCAGAACGCCTCACGCGATAGCTGGACCTTCGAGCAGACCGAGACGCGGCTCGCGGCGATCATGCACGACATCCACGATCGCTGCGCCGCGACGGCCGAAGAATATGGCCGCCCCGGCGATTACGTGCTGGGTGCGAATGTCGCCGGTTTCATCCGCGTTGCCGAGGCGATGAAAGCGCTCGGCGTGATCTGAGCGCTTTTGCCGGCAGTCCGGCCGCTGTTTGAAACGGCGGGCGTGTGGCACCGGACTGATTGCGGGCGCGTTTCGCAAATGGCCCCGCGGCCGGATGATCCGGGCGCGGGGCCGCTTGCATTCTCGGATCGGCGTCAGAACCGATAGGCTACACCGGCCAGCACCTGGTGCCGTTCATACTTGCCGATATCGTTATTATCGCCAAGATCGCTGTAGCGATATTCGACACGGGTGGAGACATTGTCGAGCAGCTTGCGTTCCACGCCGCCGCCCACGAACCAGCCATCGTAATTATCCTGGCTGCGCACCGCCACGCCGCTGATATCCTGCGTCAGCCGCGCGCGCGTATTGGCATAGCCGCCCCGCACATAGAGCAGGTTGCGTTCGCCAAGGACATATCCGGCGCGGGCCGAAGCATCGAAGGAATAGCGCGGATCGAGAGAGGCATTATCGGCACCGTTCGGGCCGATCCGGTCGCTGGCGCCAAGCGAGAAGCCGCCTTCCACGCCCAGCACGACATTGGGCGCCACTTCATGATCGTAACCGGCGAAAACGCCGCCGACAAAGGCATCCTGCTTGCCGTCAACGGCCTTGTCCTGGTTCCAGCCAGCCTGTGCGCCGACATAGGGCCCCTGGAATTCCTGCGCGGCGGCCGGTGCGGTCGAAAGCGCGGCAATGGCTGCCCCGACGAGCATAAAACGCTTCATTTTATTACCTTTCCTGATGTCAGCCGAGCGAAGATATGCCCGCCGAAGCGAGGTCCCCGCCGGCCGTGGGGTGATCCAGTCTGCCATCCTGGAGAACCGGCCCGGAACCGGGCTGCAAGGCCCGGTCCAGCAAGCTGCTCCATTCTGTACCGGAAGGTATGGTAATCGCCCCAACCCGCTTCAAGAGCATTTTATACCGGGCGATATAATTTTTTTGAGAAATGGGAAAAGGGCCGGGCAGCGCGCCGGACCTGCGGGCCTAGCCCGCCTTGGGCGCCCGCAGCCGCCAGAGCGGGATCGTGGCGAGCGTTGCAAAGGCCCATCCGCCGATAATGTCGCTCGGCCAATGAACGCCGAGCACGATCCGGCTCGCGCCCACCACGGCGCAGATGGCCAGCGCAATGCCGACCGCCAGCCTGCGGGCGGAATGCGTGGGCGGCAGCAGGATCGCAATCGCCAGCAAGGTGGCGAGCGAGTTTGCCGCATGGGCGCTGGGGAAGCTGGCGCTATATTCCGCCATCCAGTGTTCGACATCGGGCCGGGGGCGGCCGAATAATTCCTTCTGCGCGGCCACCAATATACGCACCGCCGCCACTGTGCCCAGCAAGCCCCAGGCCTGCGCGCGCCGCCCGCGCCACCAGAGATAGCCCGCCGCCGCCAGCGCCAGCGGGACCAGCACCAGCCAATCGCCCAGCCATGTCAGCGCATAGGCCCATTCCGCGATCCACCCCCGTTCCTGCGGGCGCAGCAAGGCAAACACCATCCGGTCCCACCCGGACGCAGGGCCGCCGGCCAGCAAGGCGGCCAGCCATGCGGCCATCGCCGCGCAGGCCAGCGCGATATATCGTCCATTATGAAGGGAGACTTGCGGCAAGCGGGGCTCCTGCGTCATCGGATCGGGCCCATAGGCTTTCTTGCCCGCGTTGGCGATCCGAACGCCCCCGGCAAGCGCTTTCCCGCCAATGCCATGCGGGGTCATGCGGGCCCAAACCCTACTAGCGATAATGGCAGTTATCACTAGTAGGGTTGCGCCGGGCATGGGGTGGGGGCATTATCCGGCCCATGTCGGACCTTGTGCCCATTGCCCCCGGATCGCCGGTTCGCTTCGATGCGGAGCTGCTGGAAACGGCGCGCCGGGCGATGAGCGCGAACAGCGTGCGCGCCCTGCAATCGGACATGCGGGTTTTCGGCACATGGTGCCGCGCCCGGCAATGCAGCGGCTTGCCCGCCAGCCCCGCCGATATTGCCCGCTTCATTCGGGACAAGGCGGCGGAGGGGAAGAAGGCCGCCACGCTGGCCCGCTATGTCAGTTCCATCGCGCGGGCCCACACGCTGGCGGACCTTGCCGATCCGACCAGGGCGGAACTGGTGAGGCTGGAACTCAAGGCCCAGCGGCGCGAACTCGGCGTGCGGCAGAAACAGGCGCGCGGCCTGCGCTATCGCGGCGAAGTGGCCGATCCGCGCGACGTGTCCGGCTTTGTCGGCGTCAGCGTGGAGGCGATGCTTGCCGCCGCGCCGCAGGGGATAAAGGCCACGCGGGACAAGGCCTTGCTCAGCCTCGCCTTCGATACGGGGCTGCGCCGGTCGGAAATCGTGGCGGCGATATGGGACCATGTGGAAAGCGGGACCGGCGGCGGCGGCCGCCTGTTCGTGCCGCGCAGCAAATCGGACCAGGAAGGCGCGGGCACCTATGCCTATCTCTCCCCCCGGACCATGCAGTTTCTGGGCGAATGGCAGGCAGCCTCCGCGAAAGAGGGGGGCGCCGTGTTCCGCCGCCTGCACCGCGCCCAGCGCAAGACGGGGGAGGATGTCTGGTCGGTCGGCGCGCGGATTACCGGGCAATCGGTCACGCTGATCTATCGCGACATGCTGGATACGGCGCGGGCAGCAGGCCATTTCGCGATGTTGAGCGAGGCGCAATATGAAAGCTGGCGCCGCTCCCTCTCCGCCCATTCGACCCGCGTGGGCCTGACGCAGGACCTGTTCGCCAGCGGGCAGGACCTGGCCGGCATCATGCACGCCCTGCGCTGGAAAAGCCCGACCCAACCCGCCCGCTATGCCCAGGCACTGACCGCAGAAGCCAATGCCGCGGCGAAAGTCGTCGGCGGGCTGTGACGGGGCGCGGCATGAGCCGCCAAACAGCAGCCTATCGCCCGGCCCGGCGGCCCGCTATGCTGCGAAATGTGTGATAGCTTGCTCAGGTGAGGCAGAGATAAAAGCCACGATCGACGCTGCTGACGGGGGCGTGCCGCCCCATCGCAACATCCTCAATAAAGGTTCTGCAATCCACGCCTTGCCGCGCGGACGCCGGGATGCGCTGCTTGCCATCGGCCATTGCCATCCCCCATGTGCAGCGCGATAGCATGACCATGTTTGGCAGGATCAGGGAAAAGCTGCATCGGGCGCCACTCCGCGCCCGGCGCCCCGTGCTTGAGGAAAGCTATCCTCATGTCGAAATCTTCTTCTGGAAGCCGGCGCAAGGTCTGAATTTTGGCGATTACCTGGCATCTGCCGTTACGCAGCGAATGCTGGCGGCCAGAGAGATATTGTTCGATGAACCTGCGCCCAAGGCGCGCCTGTTCACCATCGGATCGGTGTTACATTTCGCCGCAACCGGGGACACCGTCTGGGGCAGCGGCCGCAACGGCAAGATCAGTAGTGAGCAGCATCCTTTTGCCGATCTCGATGTCCGGGCTGTTCGCGGCCCGCTGACGCAGAAATTCCTGATGGATCGCGGCATCAGCGTGCCGAGTGTGTTCGGGGATCCGGCCCTGTTGATTCCGCGCTTGTTCCCCCAGCGCTTCAAGCGGCGGACGCAACCGGGAAAGATCGGCGTTGTCCCAAATCTTCACGACCGCGACTTGCTCGACCGGGACGATGTGATTGACCCGATGTGGAATTGGGGCCGGGTCATCGACGCCATCTGCGAATGCGAGTTCATCGTTTCGAGTTCGCTGCACGGGCTGATCATCGCCGATGCTTTCGGCATTCCCTGTTCCCATGTCCGCCTGAGCGAAACAGAGCCGGATTTCAAATATATAGACTATTGCGAGGGGGTCGGGCGTTCAACATTCCGGTCTGCCACCTCCGTCGAAGAAGCGCTGGATGCCGGGCCTCTATCCCCTCCGAACTTCGATGCCGCCCCGTTGCTGGAGAGCTTCCCCTACGATTTATGGGAGCCGAAGGGGGCGCGGTAGCGAGAGGGAGCACTGCCCTTGGTTCGCAGGCCACCCGTGACATGCGAAGTTCTGCGAACCAGATATTTCCTGCCTGAAAAGAAACCGCCGCGTCAGCTATCCGTCACGCCAGACGGGCACGAATTGCTGCCATCCCCTTGCCCGCCCATTCTAGCGCCGAAGCTTCCGGCCCCTGCGGCCTGCCCGCCGCGATCCAGACCAGCAATCCGCCGCCAAGATATATAAGGCCGCCAACTGCGATCAGACCCGCCAACTGCGCCAGTTGCACGAACCAGTCACCCGATACCGGCATCACGCCGGAAAGGCTTTCCACCCCGATTACCATCAGCCCCACGGAAAGGATCGATCGCCAGCTATTGGTCAATTGCTTCACGATGGATTGTCCGATCAGCGATTTCACGATCGCCATGTTGAAGCCGATTACGATCAGGCCGGAAAATACGCGCGCTATCAGCACGCCCATCAGGCCGCCGAACACCAGCCCGGCAACGATCATGGGCAAGCGTATGAAAAGCAATTGGAGATCGCGCTTGAACAGGGCCTTGGTCTCGCCCATCGCCATGGCCAGCGGGTGGGCGATGGATCCGATCGTCTGGAACGCAAAGACCGAACTTAATATCTGGATCACGATGATGGAGGGGATCCATTTCTCCCCCATGGCAAGCGGCACCAGCCGTTCTGCCACCAGCGCGAAACCGACCCCGACCGGCAATGCCACGGCAGTCACCAGCCCCTGCGCGCGCGTATAGGCATGGGCGAGCCTTGGCAGGTTGGAAGTGAGGTTGCTGAAGGCCGGGAACAACACGCTGGTCAGCGGCAGCGTGGCCTCTCGCGTGGGCAGCTTGGCCAGATTGTCACCCACCGAATAGATGCCCACCGCGGTCGGTGACAGCAGCTTGCCGATGAACAACTGGTCGGACTGCGAATTGATCGTGCTGACCGTGCTTTTCAGCGTCATCCAGCCCGAAAAGGACCAGAGCACGCGGAATTCGGACAGGTCGAAGCGGGGGCGATAGCGCACCAGGGTATAGGATGCGATCAGGGTTGCCAGCTGGCCGCCCACAATGCCAACCACCAGCGCCCAATAGTTTTGCCAGAGATAGGCGATACTTATCGAAAGCAGCACGGCGCCGAGCTTGCCGATAACTTCTATCGAAAATTCCTGCTTGAAAATCAGCGCCTTCCGCAACAACGCCCGCCGTGGATTGGCAATCCCGGAAATCAGCAGCGAAGCGGCAAGCGCCAGCATGATATTGCCCAGCCGCGCTTCTTCGAAGATCGCCGCCACGGGCCAGCTTGCCCCGGCAAAGATCACGGCGATTGCTATCGCGCGCAGCAGCCCCATCGTGAAGGCCGTGTCGATATGGCGCTGCGAAGGTTCCTTCAGATGGATCAGCGCCTGGCCGACCGGAACATCGGTTACGGCAATGACGATTGTCTGCAAGGAAAGCGCAATTGCGACCAGCCCGAAATCTTCGGGCATCAGGAATCGCGCCACCATTATGGTCGATAAAAAGCCCAGCGCGTTCACGATCGCGCGCGAAGCCGTGAGTATCAGGCTGCCGACCCCTATCTTGCGGAGATTGCTCACCGGCCTGTGATATCACGCAACAGGGGGGTTTCGCCTGGCCAAATGGCGCCATCGCCGGAATTTGCACAGGACAGGGCGCGGCGGATGAAGTTCGGCTTCGCGGCGGCCTCGGCCTTCGCCGGGGTGGCCCCTTGAATCATCCAGGAATTCTCCACCTCGGAATTGCAAAGCTGACCATCGATCCTCGCCCGCCATACGGCTTCCCGCGAGAAGTGCAACAATCTGGCGATGAGGCGGTCTGGCCGGGCGGTTATGCGTGCCGGGCCGATGCCGGACGGGGGCCTGCCCCACCCAAGCCCAGCCCGGCCCGGCCCGGCCCGGCCCGGCGCGGCATCTTTTATTGGCTAGCAGCGGGCAATCAGCGAAACTTGCCTTTCGCCCGGATGGCTGGTGGAAGTCAGCGTGGCCTGAACGCGGATCACTTCGCCCCACTCGCCCACGATCGGTTCCGCCGGCTGCCCGCGATCGAGCCATCTGCCCCCGATAAACATACGCGTCGCGGCCCAGTTGGCGTTGTCCTGGATGATACTGATCGTTTGCACGTGATCCGCCCTGGACAGGTTCAGGGTAACGTCCATCTCCTGGACGAGAAGGCGGGCAGGCATCCCGTTCCGCGCATCGAGCGAACAATCCGCGATCGCGTGCGTGGTGGTTTCCCCGTTCACCGTCAGCTGCACTGTCCCCGGTTGCGGAACTGCGGCAGCGGCAGCGGCAAGAGTCAGAAGAAAACCGATCATTTCATTCTCCGGATATCATGGTTGGGCAGGGCATTGGCCGGTCACGGAAAAGCCCGCCACATCGCCGCCAAATCCGACCTTGCCCCTGGCGCTGATTTGCCCCTCTTGGTCCAGCTGCATCTCCCATCCGCCGGTCGAACCGCTATTGCTCACATCATAGCCGTCGCTGCGGGACAATTCGGCCGTGATGGTACCGCCGGCCTGCTGCATCCGGATCTCCAGGCGGCTGCCGGGATTTGTTTCAAACACGATGCCCAATCCGCGCAGCGCGCCGCCATTATCCAGCTCGCACCGCGTGATCTTTGCCGGGATGGTGGGATTCGATCCGACTTCGAGAGTGATTTCACCGTCCCCGGTCGCGGCCACATCATCCGCGCGGGGCGGCTGCCGCCCCTGTTCCGGAACGGGCTGCGGCGAATCCCCTCCGGATGCGGAGCCGAGCGCCGGGCGATCCGCTGCCCATGGCTGTGGAGCTTCGGCTTCAGCACCGGCATCGGGGGCGAATTCCAGGCGGATTTCCCGCTCCAGCCGCCGTCCGTCAAGGGCGCGCAGGCCCGTGCCGATAATGGCGGTGTAAGCCCGGCCGGGCACCGGATCGCGCGGGGCGATGGTCAGAATATTGCCCGAGGGGCTGAGCGAAATGCGCGCGGGAACCGGGGCGCCATCCGCCTGGATCGAAACTGCATCGAGGGAAGCAGGGTCGATGGCGACATTGAAGGCAACACCGGCGGAGGAATCCTGCCCGGACTGCCCGCCCTCGGACGGCCAGCTGACGAGCGGGGTGAGCGGAATTTCGACCTGCACCGGCAGCAGGGTGACGCGTTCGGCCACACCGTCATGGGCGATGATCTGGAAGGCGGCCCCCTCCCCCGGCATCAATGTCTGGGCATCGGGTGTGAAGCCGGTTTCCGCAAGGAATATGGCCAGGTCGGACCATGTCCGGCCATCGGGCGAAAATCGCACGCTGTAAGCCAGGCCGCCATCCGCGTTCTCGCCCGCTTCCCATTCCAGCCTGTCGCCTGCACGGAATGCCGAACCCGGCGCGTGGGAAGTCACCACGGGACTGGCCAGTTCCGGCAAGGCACGGCTTTCCGCCAGGATTTCATCGCCATTGCGCAGGATGATGCGGGCCGGTTCGCCCGTTACCGCGACGGTGGCCGAAAACGGCCAGATGATTTCGTCATTGGCCGCAGGCCCCACCGGCGCAAGGGCGAGCAACTGGCCGTCCGCGTCTTCCACGCGTAGTTCAAACGGGCCTGCACCGGACACGGGATCGCGCGGCCCCGGCACGCCGACGGCGGGCAGGAACTGCGCCCTCGTGCCGTCGCTGACGCCCGAAACCATGATCCAGCGCTGGCCATTGCTTGCCCCCTCGTCGAATGTGACACTGGTGAACACCTCGTCCCCCGTTTGACCGGGCAAGGCATAATGCCGCCGGTCCAGCGACGAGAGCGAACCCGTATGCGCGCCCGCATTGCGCAGGATGGCCGGCATCCGTTTCACCAGCCATTCGTACTGGTCCGCATCGATCCAGTATTCGTCCCGGTGATCATAGGCGCATGGGAACATGAGGTTGCGCATCGGCCCGCCGGACTGGGCGTTGCCGAATTCGGACGATTTCTGCCACCCGGTCGTGCCGTCCAGCGCAATCCGCATCCCGTCTATTCCCGGGACCTTGGCGTTGCGGAGGGAGTTGCACACTTCCGCCCTGTGCGCCCCGTCGTCCACAAAGGGGGTGTGTGGAAGCGCGAAAACATGGCCGAACTCGTGTTCGATCAGGGGCGCGGTCACGAAGCCCGGAATGACGCCGCTGGGAAGCGGCGAACTGCTCATGACGATCACGTTGCGGTTTTCGACGCCCGGCAGCCTGAGCGAGGCAAGATCGGGGGCAGGTAAGTGGGCCTTGCCCGTTTCGCCCGGCCTGGCGATCAGCGTGGAGGGTTGATCGAACGGAACAGAAGTCTTGCCCGACCCGCCAAGACTGGGCGGATGATAGGAAACGATCACGTGAGCGACGGATCGGGCGGAAACATGTTCGTGAAACAGCCTGAGCAGAGCGGACAGATTGCCTGCATCCTGATCGCAGAACACCCAGTCCAGCGCGTCTGGCAATTCGCAGATCGGCCGCGCGATATTGTAGCTCCCCTGATAGCGGCCCACGACACGGGCGACAGGGAATATCTGGTTCATGTATGTCTGCTGCTGCTGGGCTGCGAGCAAGGCGTAATGCTTCGCGCGTTCGTCGGCGCCGTCGGCCCATTCCGCATGTTCCGCCAGATAATAGTCGAATACCAGCAGGTCGCTATGCTCCGCGGCATATTGCATGGTGTGATCGACTGTCGCAGGCTCCGGCTCCGCAGTCTCGGGGTAAGGGTTGGCCGGTTTGACCCTGGCGGTGAAATGCATCGGCAGCGACCCCGATCCGGGCGTCCAGCCGAACAGGTTGAGGCTGTGCTCCCCAAGGCGGCGTTCCTCGTCCGATATCACGTCGGGACGGCGCGCGCGGTCGGCAATTTCAGGAAAGACGGGGTTGTCGTCGAGGTCGGTAATCTCGGCCAGAACGGGGTAATTCAGCACTTGCCAGGAAGGGTGAACGTCGTCCCGCTCCTCCCATTCCACGAAGATCCGCCCGGCCGCCGGCTTGCCCTTCACCAGCGGCGCATCCCGCGAAACCTGATGAATTTCCAGCCGCAATTGCTCCGGCTCCACAAGGGTGGAGATCGAGAAGCGGAAATCGCTGGCAAGCATTTCCTCTTCGAGGCCGCGCAGCCCATCCTCGCCCGACATCACCTCGATATCATAGACCGTTCCGCCCAGAAGCGGCTCCGTGGGGCTGATCCGCACCCGGTCGGACGCGACGAGAGACAGGTCCGTGGCGACGAAGATCGGCCCCCCGCCCGAATTGCGGGTGGTCATGAAGACCGTGGTTTCGTTCAGCGTTGCCGTTTCGATGGGTGCGTCGAATTCGATATAGAAATGCGCACCTTCGAGAACCACGTTCTCCCGCCCGCCTTCGGGCTCGGTTTCGACGACCTGGAGAAATTCCTTCTCCTCGCACAGGGTCAGATCGAAAACTTCCTCGGTCTCGGGCGTTCGTTCGAGAGTGAAAACCGCATCCAGTTGCAGTTCTTCCAGCCTGCCCTCTCTCTGGCGATCGTAATCGAAGGTCTGGTTGGCAACCGGCGTGACCACGGACACGAAGGTTCCGGAAAGGTGCAACGTAAAGCTGTCCTCGTCCCATTCGGCAGTGATCGTGGCCGGGCGCCTGGCTTCCGCCCCGTAAACGGGAAATAGCTGAAGGCTGGAATCATTGGTCGCGCCCAGGCGGTTGTCGAATGACACGGTGGCAAAGCTGCCGCGCATATTCGCCGCTTCCAGTCCGTGAACGGCATCTATCCGGCGCCGTCCCGGTCCGCACGGAATGGTCCCGATATGGATTTCGGAAAATGTATCGCCGACCCGATGGCGATGATCGTGCAGGACAATGCCGAAATAATCGCTGTCGCGATAGCCGCGCCGCACGAAGACGGCCTGCCCTTCCATCTGGCCGTCCTTCTGCGAAACCGAGCTTCCGGCAACACTCCCCGACCATGAGCCGACAAGCCGGTCCCCATGCAGCACATCGTAACTGTCGCGGTAAGGCGCGTTCGGATCACGCCCCTGGGCGCCCGCCGCGGGACTGAACGCCAGCAGGTGGACCAGCAGCCCGCATATGAACAACAAGGCTCCCAATCCGTGCCTGTCTGGCCCCAGCATCGATTTCTCCGTTTTCCCGGTCATTCCGGTGTCGCGCGCGGCAAGGGCGCGGGATCAGGCGCCCTTGCGCAAGGCGGTGTCGAAACTTCCCTCGACATTCATGCAATCGCTCGTGTCGGCTTCGGCAAAGAAGCGGGCCTTGCGGCAGAGACTGGCCGTGAACTGGCCGATTGCCGAGGCGGAACCCTCTTCAAGCGACAGGGATTCGAGCGAGATTTGCGGGGCGGTTTCGCTGCTCTCGCTGCTGTAGAACGGCTCGTCCATCCCGTCCGGGAAGTAGGATATCGTGACGCCGGCAAGCGGGGCGGATGCGTCCTCTCCCGCCAGGGTAAAGCCGAGATTGATGACATTGTGCATCACGCTGTCCGCATCGGGATCATGTGCCTGCACCGAAATCATCGTCGTCGGGCCGATCTTCCTGAATTCGGCGGTCGCTGTTCCCTCTGACGGAACAGCCAGCGTGGCCCCGCGATAGGCGGTGCCATCCATCGTGGCATTCACCTCGCCAATATGGGACCGTTCGATGGCGCCACTGGATTGGGGCGCGGCTTCTGTTTCAGTCTCTTCGGATTGGGAACAGGCGCCCGTCATCAGAACCGCAGCCATGGCGAAAACGGCAGAAGAGTGTCGGGATGGCAATATCATCAGGGGTTCCTTGTCAGCCGGCGGTCAGGGGAAAGACCAATCGCCGTGTTCGATGCGAAAAATGCGTATGGGGGCGCCGGGCTGATCCGGGTCGGCACGCAGCCTGAACAGCGCGGTGTGCAATTGCCCGAAATTCACGATATCCACCTTCACGGTGATCATTCCGCGAAACATGGGCTGGTCCGGATCCGGAACAGGGTCGCCATAAGTTCCGTCGAAATCCTGCGCGCCGAACAGCGGATCGGCCTGGAGCGGGCGCGATTGCATCGCCTTCACGGCATCCGCGGGAAAATAATCGGGCGCATTGGCCGGATCGAGTGGATGGGAGCCGGTATTGGCGGCGCGGTCCGCATGGTCATAGAGCGCGCGCACCAGATCCACGGCCCCGGCGATCATGGCCTCGCTTCCGGCCGGTGCCGGCCTTTGCGCCGCTTCGTACCCCTCGCCCACGAGGTAGCGTTGCCGCACCCAACCGGCCCTGGACAGGTCTGCCGAGCGCATCAGGCACCAGCTCGGAGGAAGCGCATCGCGCTGGGCCTGCGTCAATTTCGCCTGCGCCGCCGCTATGAGAAGCGGCACGCATGTAACCTGCTGAAGGCCGCGCTCATCATGTGCAAACGCGTCGATGACGGGATAATTCGTGCCGGGCCCCATCCGGGCATTGAGCACGTCACCCGCCGCAACATCATGGACCCTCCAGGCATCAGGCCCATGTCCGTCGATCTCGGCATGGGCCATGGCCGGGCAGCAGGAAATGCACAAAGCTGCGAGGAAAACACGCATCGGAGCGGTTACTTCCGGGCAACGGCCGCTTCGATGGCGTCGAGATCGAGATCGTTGATGGCCGCTTTCAGCACATCAATTTCCACCCCGCGGCCTTCTGCGCTGACCATCACGCGGTTGCCGACAAGGATGTTATATTCGCTCCGCTTGGAAACGCTGTCCCATTTTTCGCCGGTCATGCGCCCATTGACCTGCCCCAGCCGTTCATATCCGGTCGCGGTTTTGCGGTCGCGCTGGACGCTGAGGCTGGACGCCATGGCGGAAATGCCCCCGATCGGCGCCATGTCCACCATCTCGACACTGACGGTCCTGTCTCCGCTGCCATATCTGGCTTCGGCGCTGGATCCGAGACCGCCGCCCACGGATGCGTTCTGCGTTTCCGTCACCGGCAGACCGGCCAGGTTTTGCGGCAGGAGGGAGGCCAGCCGCTTCGGATCAATGGCTGCCGACTGGCTGCCCATGGGGTTTTGCAGGATCGCCCCGGCCTGATCACCCGCTGCCATGCTTTCGGCCAGTCCCGCAATATCGGCACTGTTTACTGTCTCGTCCCCTTCCCCCAGGCTCTCCACCATATCCGCGATCGCGGCACTGCCGATGGCATTATCGCTTGCAAATGGCCGGGTGAGAGCCGCGGTCAGCGATCCGATCAGCAATCCGCCAATCACCATCACCAGGACGACAACGCCTGTATAGGCCAGCGCTTTTTCCTTCGGCGCCTTCATCAGCAAGGGCAGGCCGAGATAGAGCAGATAGAGGCTGTACAATCCCAGGACCGTCAGAACTGACAGCGCCGGGAGGATATTGAAGACCCCGACGACCCATGCCGCCGTGGCGGAATAGGCGGCCACCTTGAATGCCCGGACCTTGTCCGCCGCGCCGCCGAATTTCGGTGCCAGCCAGTTGATTACCAGACCCAGCACGAAGATTCCGGCCAGCGTCAAACCATATTGCACCACGGCCGAGGTGAGCGCCGACGCCACGGATGGCCGGTATGTCATGCCGAGCACCGACACACCGAAGACAAGCGAGCCGATCAGCGTTGCAATCGGCGGTATCGCCGCGAGCGGGAGAACATGCCGGGAATAGATGCCGGCAATGCTCGCCGGTTCCTGATCGATGCGCTGCCATTCGGTCCGGGGGGTGAACAGGATGTTCCTGACCCGCGCGGTCAGCTGCGCCCTGGCTTCAGGTGAATTCCACGCTGCGCCTTCTGCTTCGCTCCCCGCCGGGGCATGGCTGGCCGCATCCGGCGCGGCCTGATCCTTGGTAGAGTCTGGTGTCGTCATCCTGGTGCCTTCCATCGGGCACCGGCGATGGCACCCTTCCCCTGGGCCTGCCCGCCGCGCTTTCCCCGAAGGGAACCATCGCGCGATCCGGGCCCGGCCTCATGTCCTGAGCCGCTGCGATAGTCCGCCGCCGCCAGCGGCGGGAATAGTGCAAATGCTCTATGGCAGTGCGGCTGAAGTCAGCGCCGCTCGCGGTCGATCAGCGAAGCCAGGCTCGCCTTGCTGGAGATGCCGAGCTTCTCGTAAATCCGCGCCAGCTGATTGCGGACGGTGGAAGGAGACGAGCCCAGTTCGCGGGCCACGTCCTTGTGGGTCAGACCGGCGGCGAACAGTTCGGCGACTTCGCGCTCGCGCGGGGAAAGGCAATCGAGCACCGGCGCGGCTGACAAATGGAGGAAGTAGTTTCTGCCAAAGGGCGCAATTCGGGCGCTCACATTCATGCCGCGCACGCTTTTCCGCCGCTTCAGCGCGTGCAGCAATTCAGTGGGCAGGCCGCTGGCGCAATTGCCCCATTCCCGCCTGGCGAGTTCGAAAAAGGGCTGTTCGGCGGACAGGATCGTACCATCCGCACTCACCAGCGCCACGGCTTCTCTTTCGACATCGCCGCGCGCGCGCCGGATATCCCGGCTCATCCGCAAAGCCTGGGAAAAATGCGGCATGAGCAGCTGCTTGATGCTGCGTTCGTCATCCGTGAATTCGGACGGGCGATTATCGGCGCACAGGCCCACGAAGCTGACATATCCGTCAGACTGTTCCGCCACGATGGTGGCCATCATGTGCGAAGCATCGAACCTGCGCCAATGTTCGTTATAGGCCAGGCCTCTGCGATAGCTTGGCACATCATCGAAACGAGCCGTGGTGCCCAGCCTGTTCAGGGTGAGATCGCAGAAAGCGTCCTGGTCGGCGACCTCCTCCCATTCCCCCAGGATCGCCTTGCTCTGGTCAAGAACAATGAGATCGGTAACCAGCCGGCCCTCTGCCTGCCCTCCCCCCCATACGGCGAAGTCGAAGGGCACGATTTCCTGAAAGCGCCTGAGCACGCGGAGCCGCAGCTCATCGGGTCCGCACTCCGCCGCATCGTGGTAGAGTTCGAGGAGGAAATCGGCCATCCCCGTTGCTGATCCCAGGAGCGTTGCGCCGCCCGACATGATTTCCCCGTTTCCTGCCCGAGCGGCAAACCGCATCGCTTGAAGAACCGGAACCTAGCATTATCCGCAAAGACTTTAAGGCCGGATGCAAATATCCTGCTCACGCTCTCGTGATTGGCGGACGGGACATTACCGGGCATAGCGGAAGGCGGCTTAATGACAGGTGATCAGCACAAAACCGTTACAAGCCCACTTCTCCTCCTTCCGAAGATCCCAGGGTCCCGGTATCGGAATGCTCTTGCATCGTATGACGAGATAGAGGGTCTGCTTACCGGCGCAGATCGATCACCGTGGAAGAATGGACCAAGTGAGGGATAAATGAGAGGTCGTCACCGCTAATGCTCGATATCCAGCCTCTTGCCATTCTGCGCGAGATTAACCGGACGGGAAGTCTGACGCAGGCGGCAGACAACCTTTGCCTGACCCAATCGGCGGTAAGTCATGCGATCCGCCGTTTTGAAAAACGTCATGGCGTCAAAGTGTGGGAGCGCGAGGGGCATAAGCTGCGCCTGACGCTCACCGGCGAATATCTTCTGAGCCTCGCTCAGCGGGTGTTGCCGCAACTCGAACATGGCGCCAACGTGCTCGAGGATTATGCGCGTGGAAGGCGCGGTGCGATCCGGGTCGGAATGGAATGCCATCCTTGCCAGGACTGGCTGATGCGGGTGGTCGATCCATTTCTCGTGGAATGGCCCGATGTCGAGCTGGACGTGACCACAGCATTCCAGTTCGGCGGCCTTAACGCGTTACTCGGTCATGAGATCGATATTCTCGTTACCCCCGATCCCATGGAACGTGCGGGAACCGAATACCGGGCCGTCTTCGATTACGAATTGGTGCTCGCAGTCGCCAGCACTCATCCCCTCGCGCGGAAAACGCGGATCGAGCCGGAAGATCTGGCAAGCGAGACCCTGATTACCTATCCCGTCTCGCGCGAGCGGCTCGATATCTACACGCGTTTTCTGGCCCCGGCCCATGTCATGCCGCACCGTCATCGAACCGTCGAAACCACAGATCTGATGTTGCGGATGGTCGCCTCGGGCCGTGCCGTCAGTGCGACACCCGATTGGCTTTTGCACGAAGTCGAGGGGGTGAGAGGGGTGCCGATCGGCGAGGGCATCCAGAAATCCATCCATCTCGGCCGGCGTGCCGGTAAGGCGCCCGCTTACATGAACAGCTTCATGGAACTGGCAGCCAACGTCCACCTCTAGATTGGCGGGCGGCCACATGACCACATGTCATGAATTCGGCCTGTATTGTCATTTGAATTCATGCTGCACCTGCGCAAACAGGCGCCCATCCACCGCGCCCGGCTCAAGCGAGAAAGCTACCGTGCGCCGCCCGATGAAAGGCATATGTGATGCAGGTCACCATGGCGCGAGATGTCGCTTTTACGATCCGAAGTCTCCGGTTCGACGACACCTATACTCCAACAGAAGGCACGCGGCTCACCACCAATTTCGCCAATCTGGCGCGCGGAGAACGGCGCCAGGACAACCTGCGCAACGCGTTGCAGATGATCGACAACCGTTTCAATGATCTGGCACATTGGGATAATCACAAGCGCGATCGCTACACGGTCGAACTCGACATCATCTCCGTCGAGATAAATATCCCGGACGAAGCGGCGTTCCCGGCGATTGAAATCCTCAGGACCACGATCCTCGACCGCAAGACGGGCAAACGGATCGAAGGCATCGCCGGTAATAATCTCTCGTCCTATGTGCGCGACTATGATTTCAGCGTGCTGCTGCCCCGCCACAATGAAGGGCGCGAGGAGTTCAGCGTGCCGGAGGGTTTCGGCGAGCTTCACGGCAGGCTGTTCAAGGCCTTCGTTGCCTCCGACGCCTTCAAGGCGCATTGCGGCAAACCCCCGGTGATCTGTCTCAGCGTATCGGACGCCAAGACCTATCATCGCACCGCGAACCGGCATCCGATCCTGGGAGTCGAATTCGTGCCGGACGAATCCTCGCTGACCGAGCAGTATTTTCGCAAGATGGGGATGCAGGTGCGCTATTTCATGCCGCCGAAGGCCGCGGCCCCGCTCGCATTCTACTTCGTCGGCGACCTGCTGAACGATTACAGCAACCTCGAACTGATCGGCACGATCAGCACAATGGAAACCTTCCAGCGCATCTACCGCCCGGAAATCTACAATGCCAATTCGATGGCCGGGGAATGCTTCCGGCCCAGCTTGGGGCATCAGGATTTCTCGCTCACGCGGATCGTCTACGACCGTGAGGAGCGCGGGCGCCTTGCCGTCGAGCAGGGCCGTTTTGCCGAACGCTATTTCATCAAGCCTCACAGCGCGTTCGTTGGCCGCTGGCTCGATAATCTTGCCGCCTGATCCAGAGAGAATTGATTACCATGACAGGATTGCTCCCCACCTCGATTGTCGGCAGCCTGCCCAAGCCCGTCTGGCTGGCCGAGCCGGAAAAACTCTGGTCACCGTGGAAAATGGAAGCCGGCCAACTTGCCGAGGGCAAGCGCGACGCTCTTGTCCTGTCATGTGCCGAACAGCACCGCGCCGGGCTCGACATCGTCAGCGATGGCGAGCAGACGCGGCAGCACTTCGTCACGACCTTCATCGAACAGCTCTCCGGCGTCGATTTCGCGCGGCGCGAGACGGTCACTATCCGTAACCGCTACGAGGCGAGCGTGCCCACCGTGGTTGGCCCGGTCGCCCGCGAAAAACCCGTGTTCGTCGACGATGCGCGCCATTTGCGTGCGCATACCGATCGCCCGATAAAATGGGCACTGCCCGGCCCGCTGACGATGGTCGATACGCTCTACGACGCCCATTACCGGAGCCGTGAAAAGCTGGCCTGGGAGTTCGCAGCGGTCCTCAACCAGGAGGCGCGCGAACTCCAGGCTGCGGGCGTGAATATCATCCAGTTCGACGAGCCCGCATTCAACGTGTTCTTCGACGAGGTCAATGACTGGGGCGTTGCCGCATTGGAACGCGCGATCGAGGGGCTGAATTGCGAGACCGCCGTGCACATATGCTATGGCTACGGCATCAAGGCCAACACCGACTGGAAGGCGACGCTCGGTTCGGAATGGCGGCAATATGAAGAAATCTTCCCCAGGCTCCAGACATCCGGCGTCGATCTGGTTTCGCTCGAATGCCATAATTCGCGCGTTCCGATGGACCTGATCGAGCTGATCCGCGGCAAGAAGGTGATGGTCGGGGCGATCGATGTGGCGAGTAACCGGATCGAAACACCGGAGGAAGTCGCGAACGTCCTGCGCAGCGCGTTGCAATTCGTCGATCCGGACAAGCTCTACCCTTGCACCAATTGCGGTATGGCGCCGCTTCCCCGTGAGATCGCAAGAGGCAAGCTCAAGGCATTGTCAGAAGGGGCTGAACTCGTGCGCCGGGAACTGACGGGTGTGCAAGCATCGCCGCGGGAATCGTCGACGCATCACCGGGCCGGTGAAACCGTCGCGGCAAGCTAGGAACGAGGACTTCATGTCAGATTCCGCCATTTTCGACGCGACCAGCATCCGGGCCTTGCGGGATTGCTGCAGCCGGTTCGCTACCGGTGTCGCGGTCATCACTACCCGCACGCCCGAAGGCGACCACGGCATGACGCTGAGCGCTTTCATGTCGGTCTCGCTCGATCCGCCGCTGATCTGCATTTCGGTCGACAAGCGGGCCAAGATGCTGCCGCGGATCGAAGCTTCGGAACAATATGTGGTCAATGTCCTTCCAGAGCACATGCGCGCCCACGCCCTGCATTTCGCCGGGAGACCCGAAGCGGGGCTGACCGACCTGTTTGAAGAGCGGTATGGCCTGCCCGTTCTGCGCGAAGCGGCTGCCGTGATCGTGACCGATCTCGTGCAATGCGTTACGGCCGGCGACCACGTTCTTCTGGTCGGCCATGTCCGCCACTTTCGCCATGATTCATTCGCCAGGCCGCTGCTCTGGTACGCCGGTGAGTTTGGCAGCCTCGCGGCGTGGGCGAATCCTGCCATATAGTGCTGCAGATTCCGGGCGACGCTCTATCAAGCGAACTAACCCGAGTGCTTGCGCAACCTGGCATCGGGAGCGTGTAGCCGGACAATTCGACCCCGGGCGGAACCGCAGCAGTTCGATCGGAACGGCTGCGGTTCTCGGGAGAGCTTTCAAAAGCTTACGGAAGCGCTGATTCCGAAGGTTCGCGGCCGGCCGGTATAGCGCACGGTCGTATCGGTGATGCGTGTCGCATTCGTCCAATAATATTCGTTTGTCAGATTGCGGACGAATGCACCGATCTTGTATTTCTCGGCGATCGTCATACCGGCACGCAGATCGATCAGGATGTAATCGTCGATCAGCAGACCGCCACGGCTGCTCAGATCAGCGGAAGGCGTCACACGCGCATCGCCCAGCACAGCTTTTGAATCGCTCTGGAAGCTGAGATTGGCGCCGATATAGGGCGAAACATTATCGCTGAGCGCCCATTCGTACTGGCCATCCATCACGACCTGATACTTGGGTGTATAAGGGAAGCTGGATCCGGCAAATTCGACTTGATTGCCATAGGAATCGTAGTTGACGAAGCTACCCTTGATCTTGGTGTCGAGATAGGTCGCGCCGATACTGATCCGCAGGCCATCGGTGGGAGCAAGATCAAGCTGGACTTCGGCGCCCTTGACCTCGGACCTGGGCACATTGACCAGCGCTTCGAGCGGGCCGAAGATATCCGGGTTGGCTACCACCCTGCCCTTGAACTGCTTGTCACTGTAATCATAGTAGAAAACAGCAGCGTTGATCTGCGCCATGCGGTCAAGCACCGTCAGCTTGGTGCCGATCTCATAAGCGGTAACCGATTCTTGCGTGACCGGGCTGAACTGCTTGGCATCGCTGGCCGAGAGCAGTGGGAAGCTGCCCGACTTGAAGCCCCTGCTGACACTGGCATAGACCAGCGTATCGGCCGAAGGCTTGAAATCAATGCCTGCCCGCCACGACACATTGTCTTCGTCCAGCGTATCGGTAACCTCCACGGCAGTCAGCGTTGCGGAATCGATGGTGACACAGGCATCAGGCGCGATGGTGACGGGATCGAGCCCGGCCCCCGACCGGATGAAGTTGAGCAGGTTCTCGATCCCCTGCCCCAGCGCGTCTCCGCGGTCGGCGGTACAGCCGGTAAAGTCGATGTCGGTGTCGGTATAGCGGATACCGCCATGCAGGGTGATCATGTCCCCGATATCGTAATCAAGATTGGCGAAGACCGCCTTGTTCACGAATTTCTGGCGCGCATACTGGCTATAGACAAAGAACGGGCCGCCAATCCCGGCATCGACGAAATTATACGCGGATGTCGACTGGTCGTAAGGTCCCGCATCATCCTGCTGATAAGTCTTTTCGCGCGCGAAATTGCCGCCAAGGATCCAGGTCAGATTTCCCGTCTCGCCCTGAATGCGCAATTCCTGCGACAGGGCGGTGATCTTGCCGGTGGTGTTATAGAAATAGCCGCGCAGCGAAACGCCGTCGGGGTCGATGTCGGTGTCGTGCGAATATTCCGACCAGCTTGTAATCGAGGTGAGCGTAACAGCATTCGACAAATCGAGATCGCCGCGCAGCGAGGCCTGGTAGAACCAGTTGTCGCGCTTGGGCTGCTGCTCTTCCGTCCAATCCGCATCGCGATTGTTTTCAGGCGCGATGGGATAGGTGGCCAGATCGCCCAGCCGTGCCGGATTGCCCAGCGGCACCACCCCTGTCAGCTGGGCCGCCTGCCCGTCGCTCTTGTCAATGAAGCCATTCACATTCATCTCGAAGCGCAAGCTATCCGACGGTTCGAAATCCACCAGCATGCGCGCATTGGTAAAGCGCTGATCCCCAAGCTCGTCGTCACGGGTATAGCTACGCTGCCACGCACCGCCTTGTACTGTCTGCGCGGCAATACGCGCCTTGATCGTATCTCCCAGTGGGCCGCTGACATGGCCGCCCACGGTCACCTCTCCAAAGTTTTGAACGCTGGCATTCATGCCGCCTTCGAAATAATCGGTAGGCTTCGCGGCGATATAGTTGATCGCGCCACCCGTGGCGTTTGAACCGAACAGCGTGCCCTGCGGCCCCTTCAATACCTCAATGCGCTCAAGGTCGAGCGTAGCTCCGCGCGTCATGATCGAGAACGGGATCGGCACCTGGTCCTGATAGACGCTGACAGTGGGCTTGGCCGCAAGGCTTGTGTCGTAAAAGCCCACGCCGCGCAGCGTATAAACCGGAGTGGCATATGCGCTTTCGGTATAATTGAAGCCCGGCACGATCTTGACGAGGTCGGCGACGTCGCTGACGCCCTGGTTCCTGAGCTGTTCGCCCGATGCAACGGTGATCGAAAGCGGCACGTCATTCAGCGATTCCGTGCGCTTTTGCGCCGTAACGATGATTTCCTGGAGGCCCTGCGATGACTGCTGGGACTGTTCCTCCCCGGCGGCTGTTGTCGCTTCTTGCGCGGCTGCATTACCGGCAAGCGCCAGTGTCGAAACCGAGAAAGCAAGCATACCGGCTTTTTTCATTGTCCCTCTCCTTCTTGCAGGGCCGCCCGTCTGCGCGGTCTGGTCCCTGGCGCATTCACATATTATATTGGTATTTTAGGTAGTTATGCTTTGCGGAAGCGTATCGGCAGGCTTTTGTATCCGCCGACGAAATTCGTCTCGACCAGCTTTGGAGAACCCGCCAGTTCGACGGCTGCGAGGTGCGGCAAAAGCTCCTCGAACAAGATCCGCATTTCCAGTTTGGCCAGATGCTGGCCAAGGCACATATGCGGCCCGAAGCCGAAGGCGACATGCCGATTGGGGCTGCGGGTGATGTCGAAACGGTCGGGATGTTCGAACACTGCTTCGTCGCGATTGCCGGACGGGTAGCAGATCATCAGCCGATCCATGGACCGGATAAGTTGGCCGCCTACTTCAGTATCCTGCGTGGCGTTACGCATGAAATGCTTCACCGGACTGGTCCAGCGGATCGCCTCGTCGACAAGGCCCGGAATCAGTGCCGGATCCGCCTTCACCTTGGCGAAGTTCTCGGGAAACGCGATCATCCCGTGCATGCCGCCCGCCACCGAGGACGAAGTGGTGTCGTGCCCGGCCGTCGCGATGGCCACGAAATATCCGTTGGCCTCGTCCCTCCCGATGGGCGATCCGTTGATCCGCGAATTGGCGATCAGCGTCAGCAGATCGTCCTGCGGCTCAGCCCGGCGCTTTTCGGCAAGTGCATCGAAATACTGGAAGAAATCCTCCAGAGTCGCGGCCCACATCTTGGCGGCGACAATCGGGTCCTCCCGCAGTTCGGCGCGCTGCTCCTCAGGATCATGGCCGCCAAAGAATTCCTGCGTCAGCTTCAACATCTTCGGTTCGTCTTCGGGTGGAACGCCGAACAGCGTCATGATTACGCGCAAGGGATAATGCAGCGCGAAATCCCGCACGAAGTCGCATTCACCGTCAAAACTCAGGAAGTGTTCGACCGACTGGCGTGCCAGAACGCGGATCTGGTCTTCCAGCTTGCTAATCTTGCCGGGCAGGAACCAGTTGGCCGTGAGCATGCGATATTGCTGGTGTACCGGCGGGTCCATATAGGTCAGCGACGCCAGGCCGCTGACCGATCCTCCGGTCATTTCCCGGGTGAAGGCATCGGACGCCCGATCGTTGAGGATCGGATTGAAATCAGCATTGTGAAAGAGTTTTGCGTCTTTCTCGACCTGGCGGATGTCGGCATGGCGCGTGACCACCCAGACGGGATCGAACCCCTCAACCTCGGCAATGCCGAGCGGCATGTTTTCGCGCAGCCATTTGAATGCGTCATAGATAACCGCATCGTCAGTGTAGGATTTGGCGGAAAAGACCGTTTCCGCGATATGCTGGGGTATCAGCGGACCTGATGCCGTCTGCGTAGCCGAAGCCATGACTTTCTCCCGAACAGCGGCTGTTTCGCCGCTTTTTGCGTATGCCATATACGTAGTTCGCAGGGATTATTCGGGTCAAGCATCAAATGGTCCGACCAATGGTAGCGGGGCGGGATGGTCCTTCCCGAAAGCGCTGGATTGGCGGAAAATCAGGGATAATCATTCGAGAAATCGAATGATCGATCATAGTTTGAATGATGCGCGGGGCGCCTTGGCTAACGGCACAAGGCGCGATCAGGCATCGCCACTCATTCGGCTGTTCAAACTTGGGTTTTTCGATGTCTCGCGCGCATGCTGGAATGCGTCGACATGCCGGAAGAAGGCGCAACGCCGCATCAGTCCGAAAAAGTTGAGCATCAGCGGCATGGCTGCCTCAACCAATCGCGCCGCCTCGTTCACATCCATGCGGCCTTCGACATGGTCAAGGAACGTCTTGGCTTCCCATGCACCGACGAATTCCGATGCCTCGACATAAAAGCCAAGGATGTCGGGTGAATAATCGAGCGTCTCGTCAAATCCCGCATTGCGCATGTCGCCCCAGATGCTGACCAGCTGCGCCGATGTCAGGCTCAGGGCTTCGCCATGATCGGTCTCGATAATATCGATGATCCCGATCTCGCTCATCGTTTTCGCATCCTGCCGGGCCTTGGGATAGCGTTCGACGAGTGAATCCAGCGGAACCGGCGCCTGGTCCGACGAGGCCCGGTGCAGCACCAATGTCTCAAGGTCATCGAAGGCGCTTTCATCGACCCGCTTGCCCGTCCCGCTTCCCGAGACGAGGGCCTTGATCTGCGCCAGCGTCAGCCGGTTTTCGCGCTGCAGCCGGCGTACGGCCAGGATCGCCTCGACATGCTGATCGCCATAATCCGCGACGGTCCTGCCGCTGCGCTCAGGCTGAGGAACCAGGCCTTCGCGCAGGTAAACGCGAATTGTCTCGCGATTGACCCCGGTCGCCTGTTCCAGTTCCTTCATCTTCATGCGGCGTTCTACAGCACGCAGTGCCGGACTCTGCAAGTTGGGCCCGATCGCCTCGTCATGACCATTGCCCCAGATCAATGCGCCGAAGCGCGATCATGGCCATCGCCCTGACGACAAGAGGTAGGACCATTCATCCATCCCTTGTTTCTCAGCGTGACCCGCAATACCGAGACATGGAAAAGCTACAAAAGAAGCGGAAAATGATGATGGCAAAACCGGCAATAGGCACAGGTGCAGGCTTCAAGCCCATCAAGACGCAACGCGCGTTCGAAGTGGTGTGCGACCAGGTCCGCCAAATGGTCGCCGATGGAACGCTGAAGGCCGGTGACAAGCTTCCTGCCGAACGCGAACTTGCGGTACGGTTTCAGATCAGCCGGAACGCAGTGCGCGAGGCGCTGCGCAGCCTGGAAATGTCTGGCATCATCCGGAACGAAAAGGGCGTCAAAGGCGGCGCTTTCATCCAGGCGGCCGAAAACGAACACGTTGCGCAGGCGATGCAGGACTTCGTTCATCTGGGCAAAGTCTCCCTTGATGAACTGACCGAGGCGCGTCTCGGCATTCAGGCCATCGTCGTGCGCCTCGCATGCGAGCGGGGGACGGAAGCCCATTTCGACCGCCTGGCCGAAATCGTCGAGCAGACCCGCATCGAAACCGATATCGATGCACGCTACAGATGCGCGGTCGAGTTCTACCAGGTGCTGGCGGAAGCCACGGGCAACCGGATCTATGCCCTCTTCGTCGGCGCCTTGTCTTCCATCCTCCAGGCGTTCATTGCCGGGCCGGATTACAGGACGCTTCAGGAAACGCTGATTGATTCCCGGCATCGGCTCGTCAACGCATTGCGTGAACGCGACTGCGATGCAGCCGTGGCCGAGATGACCGCCCATCTCGATCGCATCCACACTCATATGCAAGAAAACCCCGCGCGCTAGGCGGCCTTGTCGCCCCGGCTCTCGCACATGGTTTCCAGGGATGACGCTTGCAGATATGCGCCTCAAGCCTATAGGTAGAACCATTATACCTTAGGCGAGGCGGAGAGTATGGCGTGGCGGAAAAGATGGCAGGCGCGCTGGATGGGATCAGGGTACTCGACTTCACGGCAGTGATGGCCGGGCCCTATGCCACGCGCATGCTGGCGGATCTCGGGGCGGAAGTGATCAAGGTAGAAGCCATGAATGGTGGTGACCAGGTCCGCGCCCGCCCGCCCCTTCGCGATGGCAAGAGCCGTTATTTCGCGCAACTCAACGCCGGCAAGCGCAGCCTGGCTTGCGATCTGAAGAACCCCGAAATGCAGGCAACCATCCGCGCGCTGGTGGGTGAATGCGACATCGTCGTGGAGAATTTCCGACCGGGCGTGATGGCGCGCTTCGGCCTCGATCACGAGACTCTGCTGAAGATCAATCCCCGCCTGATCTATTGTTCAATCTCCGGCTACGGGCAGAAGGGGCCAAAGGCGCATTCCCCTGCCTATGCCCCCGTCATCCATGCCAGCAGCGGTTTCGACCTCAGTAATCTTGAATATCAGGACGGATCCGACAAGCCGGCAAACGGCGGCATCTTCATCGCCGATGTCCTCGGCGGGACCCATGCCTTCGGAGCAATCCAGACCGCGCTCTTCCAGCGGGAGCGCAACGGCCGGGGCCAGTTCATCGACGTCTCCATGCTTGAAGCAATGGTCGGTATGCTCGTTTACGAAACGCAGGTGGCGCAACAACCGCTGGACGAACGACGCCCCCTGTACAAGCCACTGCGCACCGAAGACGGATTTATCATGGTCGCGCCGACCAGCCCAGCAAACTTCCTAAGCCTTATCAAGGCAATGGAACGTCCTGAGCTCGCCCAGGACCCGCGTTTTGTCACTAATGTCGACCGCAACCGCAACTGGGATGCGCTTCTGGCCGAAGCCGAGGCGTGGACCATCCGGCACAGTTCGCAAGAGGCAGAAGCGATCCTGTCCGCGCAAGGCGTGCCCTGCGCGGTCTATCGAACCGTCGAAGAAGTCATGGAGGATGACCAGCTGGCCGCTCGCAACGCCTTCACCACTATCGACGATGGCGCAGGCCCGTTCAAGGTCACCAATCCGCCGTTCCAGATGACCGCTTCCGCCGCGCATGCCCGGCCGCGCGTGGCCGCATTGGGTGAAGATGGAGCTGACATCATGCGCCAGATATTGAAAATGCGGGACGAAGAAATAGAAACCTATCGCAAAAACGGACTGATGCTATAAGCTGCACGCAACGCTGATAGAACAGGGCCGCCAATCGGGCTGAGAGAATGGCCGAAGTTTTCGACATCAACATCCGGCATCTGCGCGGGCTTCTGGCAATACGCGATCACGGCAGCATCACCGCCGCCGGGTCTCTGGTCAATCTCTCGCAACCCGCACTGACCCAGGGCATTGCCAAGCTGGAACGGCAATTCGGATACACGCTGTTCGAACGGCGATCGGGCGGGATGGTCCCCACGGCCATGGGGCGGATCGTGATAGAGCGGACCGAGGCGGCATTGAAACACCTGGCCGAAAGTGCGCAGGGCCTCACCAATGTCTTCAACAATCCCGAACGATTGATGACGATGACCCAGCTTCGCGCCTTTCTCGCGCTGGCTGATGCAGGCAGCTTTGCCGAGGCGGCCCGAACTATCGCGATTTCGCAAACGGCGGTGCATCGCGCGGTGGGCGATCTTGAAATGGTCATCGGCACCGAACTGGTGGAACGGCGCGGCCGGGCAGTCTGGCTGAACGCTGCCGGCAAAAAGCTGGCGCGCGGCGCGCGGCTCGCCGTGGCCGAGATCCAGGCGGCTCTCGTGGATCTTGCGCTCGACAGCGACAGCCGCAGCGAGATGATATCCTTTGGCGCGCTCCCGCTGGCCCGTCCGTTCATCGTGCCGCGCGCAATGGCGGATATCGCCAGGGAAGTACCCAAGGCCTCGTTCAAGGTGCTGGAAGGCAATTGGAGCGAACTGGTTGAACCGCTGCGCGATGGTGCGATCGACATGATCGTTGGCGCGCTGCGCCCGCATGAGATTGCCGACCTTTATCAGCGCCCCTTGCTGGACGACATGCTGGTGGTCGCCGCCGGCAGTCAGCATCCGCTTGCCTCGGTAGAGCGGCCAACGATGGATCAGCTGCGATCCTATCCATGGATCGTGGCGCCAGCCAATTCTCCGCTCAGAAACCATTGGGAAAAATTTTTCGCCGAAGGCCCGCGTCCGGAAACCCAGATCGAATGCGGATCGGTGATGATCATCGGCCGGTTGCTGACCTATGCCAACCTGCTCACCCTGCTGTCACCTGACCAGGTGGCGCTGCAGATCCGCAGCGGGTTGCTGACCCAGATCGGCAAACCGTTGGAAGGCAGCCGCCGCATGGTGGGGATTGCGACGCGGCGGAGCTGGCGCCCCACCGCGACACAGCGCCTTTTCCTCGCCAAGCTGGAGGATGCAGCGCGGGAACGCATTTCAAACGCCGCACTGACGGGCACGTGGATTTGACCACGCACCCTTCCCCTTAGTCCAGATTGATCCACACAGCCTTCGTTTCGAGATATTCCTCGATATGGTGCGGGCCGGATTCCCGGCCAAACCCGCTCATCTTGTAGCCGCCGAAGGGCACACCAGGGTCAAGCATCTGATAGCAGTTCACCCAGACCGAACCCGCCTTGATGCCGCGCGCCATGCTGTGCGCGGTGGCAAGGTCGCGGGTCCATACGCCGCTACCGAGGCCGAAACTGGTGGCATTGGCGCGGGCCACGACCTCGTCGATAGTGTCAAAAGAAAAGGCTGACAGCACCGGACCGAAGATCTCCTCGCGCGCGATGGTCATGCCGTCAGTGACATTGCCGAAAATGGTCGGTTCGATAAAATAGCCCGCGTCATAGCCTTCACCGGCCTTGCGCGCACCGCCCAGCAGCGGGCTTGCCCCCTCCCCTTCGGCACCGTCGATGAACGACAGGATGCGTTCCATCTGGGCCTGCGATACAACCGGCCCGATCTGTGTTTCGGGGTCGAGCGGATCGCCAACCCGAATGGTGCGGCTGTGCTCGACCAGTCGCTCCATGAATTCGTCATGGATCGAAGACTGGACGAACAGGCGGGTGCCCGCGCTGCAGATCTGGCCCGCATTGGCGAAGACTGCATTGGCCGCGGCCGGCACCGCCTTGTCCAGATCGGCATCGGCAAAGACGATATTTGGCGACTTGCCGCCCAGTTCCACGGTGACGCGCTTCATCGTCGGGGCCGCGGCCTCGATGATCTTCTGACCCACGCCCGTCGATCCGGTAAAGGCGATCTTGTCGACATCGGGATGCGATGAAAGCGCCGCACCCGCATCGCCCATGCCGGTCACCACGTTGATCACTCCTTCGGGCACACCTGCCTCAAGGCACAATTCGGCAAAGCGCAGCGCCGACAGGGGGGTCTGTTCGGCCGGCTTCATCACCAGCGTACAACCGGTTGCCAGCACTGGGCCGGACTTCCAGACCGACATGCCAATAGGCCCGTTCCACGGATTGATGGCGCCGACCACACCGATCGGTTCCTTCAGCGTATGGCTGAGCACGTCGCCCGGCGCAGAATTGCCCAGCGTTTCGCCCGAGATCAGCGTCGCCTGACCTGCGTAGTAACGCAGCAGCGATCCTGCCCGCACCTTGCCCAGCCGTGTGCGAGAAAGCGGCGCACCCAGATCGAGCGTGTCGAGCATGGCAAGCTCGTCCCAGTTCTCTTCGACCAGATCGGCAAGTCGCAGCATGATCGCCTGCCGCTCGGCCGGTTTCATGCGGCTCCACGGGCCGTTCAGGGCCTGGCGGGCAATTTTGACGGCGCGGTCTATGTCTTCCGCCCCGCCATGCGCAACATTGGCCAGAAGCTCGCCGGTCGCGGGGTTTCGCGTCTCGAACCGGCGGCCCGAAAGCGCCGGCACGCGCTGCCCGCCGATCAGCATGTCCTGATCGCGATGGGCGATCACCGATTGAATGGGCGTGTTTGCGTTCATGGCTGAAACTCCGTTGCTGCGAGCGGGGACAGTTTACCCCCTGGCATCGCGCGCTCTTCCAGAATGAAATCGGCAGCGCGCTGCGCGATCATCATGGTGGGCGCGCTGGTATTGCCGCTGATGATGGACGGCATGACCGAAGCATCGATCACGCGCAGCCCGGCAATGCCATGCACCCGCAATCGTTGGTCAACCACGGCCAGCGGATCGGTGGCAGGGCCCATCTTGCAAGTGCCGGTGGGATGATAGGCTGTGTTGACGATCTTGCGCAGCGCCGCATCCAGTTCAGCGTCGCTTGCATGTTCGGCGCCAGGCTCCAGCTCCTTGCCGCGCATGGCGGCAAGTGCGGGCTGATCGAAAATGCGCCGCGCCTCGCGGAAACCGGCGATGAGGGTCGCCATATCGCGTGGATCGTCAAAGAAATTCGGCTCGATAACCGGCTTGTCCTCGGGCCGGTTGCTGGCCAGCCGCACGCGGCCTTCGCTGTTGGGGCGCAACAGCTGGATCAGCGCCATGAAGCCATGGTCGCTAGGCACCACGCGGGCATTGCCCTTCAGCCCCACCAGAAATGTCATCTGGATATCCGGCCGCCCGCTGCCGTCCATCGATACGAAGCCCCCGCATTCCGCGACATTGGAGGCGAACATGCCGCGACGGCGCAGCAAATAATTGAACGGCGCCAAGGCATTTCGCATCAGTGAAGAGCGCGACATGGCATAGGATTCACCACTGGGATTCTCGACCGAGAGATGGACGGTGGGATGATCCTGCAAATGCGCACCCACGCCGGGAAGATCATGCTTCGTATCGACGCCAGCAGCAGCAAGTGCATCGCGTTCGCCAATCCCGGACAACATTAGCAAGTGAGGCGAATTGGTGGCGCCGGCGCTGACCAGCACCTCGCAATCCGCATTCAGGATGCCACGCTTTCCATTGCGTTCGATCTCGATCCCGATCGCCCGGCCATCTTCGATGATGATCCGGCGAACCAGCGTTTCCTCAAACACCGTCAGGTTGGCGCGGCCCAGCGCGGGATGAAGGAAGGCGCGAGCCGCGGAAAGCCGCGTGCCCCGCCGCTGGTTCAGGTCATAACGGCCAAAACCGTCCTTGCGCTCGGACGCGAAATCGTCGTTGCGGTAATGGCCCGCCTGTGCGGCCGCCTCTATGATCGCGGTGGTAATGGGATTGCATGACGCCGGCTTTTCAACGTCCAGCTCCGCGCCCTTGCCGTGCCACGGCTTGTCGGGACCGTGGTAGTTTTCCAGCCGCTTGAAGACAGGCAGCACGTCTTCCCAGCCCCAACCGGGATTGCCCGACTGGACCCAGCCGGCGTAGTCTTCTTCCTGCCCGCGAATATAGACGCCGCCATTGATCGCGCTGCACCCGCCGAACAGCTTGCCGCGCGGGAAGCCGATGACGCGCCCGTCTATGGCGTCTCCCCCGCTCAATTGCTGCTGCCAGTTGTAGCGCGCGTGCGGGATCAGGAAGATATTGCCGACCGGCATGACCGTCTTGATGTTGACCGGCCATTTGCGGTCCGACGGCCCGGCCTCGATCAGCGCCACGGATATACGCGGATCGGCCGACAGCCGGTTGGCAAGCACGCTGCCTGCGGAGCCGGAGCCGATGACGATATAATCAAATCTGCGCGTCATGCGGGCGCCTCTTGTTGCGGACCAGCCGCGGAATATGGCTGCGGACGATCAGGAAGCCGATCACATTGACAAGCATCAGCACAGCCAGCGCCCCGAAAAACATCTGCGAGCCGCCGCCGATCAGCCAGGCACCGGCCACCGCGCTGACAATGGCTCCCGCACGACCGGCAACGCCCATCGTGCCCAGCCCACGTGCCCGGACGCCAGTGGGGAACGCATGGGCACCCACGGCGAACATGGCCGATTGCGCGGCGCTGGCGAACAGGCCCATCGCGACCAGAAGGGCAAGCATGGGGATTTCATTGCCGCCGCCCGCCATCGGCATGATCGCCAGTGCGGAGCAGACAAGCATGCCGACGATCGCCATGGCGACAAGTGTCACGCGCGATCCCAGCCTGATGATGGCGAAGGACGCCAGCATCGCACCGATGACCCCGCCCATGTTGAAGCTAGTGAGGCCCAGGCTGGCGGCCTGCAGGTCATAGCCGCTGCTGGTCAACATGGTGGGGGCCCAGTTGAACATCAGGTAAATCATGAACATGCCCGAAAACATCGCCAGCGCCAGCGCCAGCGTGTCGCGCAGATGCGCGGGGCCGAACAGGGCAGAGAAAGGCATCTTTTCGACTTCGCCCCCCGCTCCCTGGGGGACCAGCGATGCCGGATCGGGATGCCCGATCCGGCCCATCACCTTTTCGAATTCCCTACGCCTGTTCCCGCGATCGAGCAGATATTGCGGTGATTCCGGCAATACCGCCCAAAGATAGACAACGAAGGCCATGGTTATGCCGCCGCCGAGGTAGAACAGCCAGCGCCAGCCCAGCGAAGGCAGGATCACCGCTGCTGCCAGACCGCCCAGTACACCGCCGATCGAAACGCAAACCACGCCGAACGTCACCGCCTGGCTGCGCCAGCGTGCGGGCGTGAATTCCGCAATCATTGCAGATGCCGTACCAGGCACGCCGCCCAGACCCACGCCGGCGAGGAACTTGAGGAAGGCGACCTGCCAGAGAGACGCCGAAAATCCGGTCAGCAACGTGGCCACACCGAAGATGCCGACGCCGATCAGCAATGCGCCGCGCCTGCCGAACAGATCTCCGATCACGCCCGACACCAGCGTGCCGATCGCCATGCCCACGAAGCCGAGCGCGAACACCATGCCCAGCGCATCGCGGCTGATATCCCATTCTGCGATCAGCGAAGGCGCGGCAAGGCCCAGCATCTGGTTGTCGAGCCCGTCGAGCACGACGGTAGCCGCGATCATCAGCACGGACCAGATCTGGTAATAGGACAACGGCAGGGCATCAAGAAAGCCGCCCTGCTGATTGCCGTTCGGCGAAACTGACAAAATCCTCTCTCCTGGGTTAAACCAGCCGGCCGATTTTCGGCTCTTTCATACCGGGGTCGGTGCGCTTCAGATGTCGAGCACCAGCTTGGCCGAATTCGAGCCGGAACAGCACACCATGACCGAAGAATTCGCGGCCTTTTCCGCATCGGTCAGGAAGTGGTCGCGATGGTCGGGAACACCGTCCAGAACCTTGACCTGGCAGGTGCCGCAAACCCCTTCGGAGCAGGCAAAGCCGATATCGACGCCGGCCGACAGCAGCGCATCGAGCATGGTTTCGCCCTCCGCCACCTGGATCGTCTTGCCGCTGCGCGTGAGTTCGAGCGAATAGCCGCCATCGGTCGCGATCTCGGTCTCGGCCGAGAAATATTCGATATGGACCTTGTCCGCCGGACGGCCTTTGTTGAGAGCCACGAAAGCATCGAGCATCCCGCCCGGCCCGCAGCA
This sequence comes from Croceibacterium atlanticum, assembly GCF_001008165.2. NCBI lineage: Bacteria > Pseudomonadati > Pseudomonadota > Alphaproteobacteria > Sphingomonadales > Erythrobacteraceae > Croceibacterium > Croceibacterium atlanticum. The sequence goes on from NZ_CP011453.2 coordinate 77,479, forward strand.
ATAGAGATGCGCGTCGGCAGGCGCGCCCTCGCTCAGTGCCGCAAGGTCGAGCCTGGCGCCGCCCTCGATCCCGTCATACACGATCCTGGCGGAAGGATAGGCCGAAAGCCTGTCCACATAGGCTGCGCGCTCGGGAGTGGCGGCGACGTAGTGCAGTTCCCAGCTCTTCCCCAGTTCCTCCAGCCGCGCGATCATCGGCAGCATGGGGGTAACGCCGATGCCACCCGCGATCAGCACGGTGTGCGCTGCATCCTCGTTCATCGGGAAATTGTTCCTGGGCGCCGAAATCTCGACCACCTCCCCCACGCGCCATACCTCGTGAATGTGGCGCGAACCGCCGCGGCTGTCGATCGCGTGATGGACCGCGATCTCGTAATAGCCGCGCTGCTTCGGATCATTGACCAGCGAATAGCTGCGGGTCAGCCCGGGCTTGAGTTCGACATCGACATGGGCGCCCGGTTCAAAGGCAGGCATATCCTGGCCATCGAGAGAGGTCAGGAAATATGAATTGATCCCATCCGCCTCCCATTCGATCTTCTTGATTCTTGCCTTCATGGCAGTTTCCCGGCTGTACGCAGGCGTCCGTCACAGGCGAGCGCATCCCTTTCGCCTGCATACTGCATGTCTTTCATATCTCGCATCGCCCTCTCCCGAAACGATGGGCCTATTCGGCCGCCTCGACTGCCTTGCCCCAACGCGTCGCATTGGAGAGGGCGGTCTTGTATGCGGCTTCAAGGCTGTCTTCCGGATCGTGCAGGAAGGAACCGGCGCGCGCGCCATAGAACACTTCGGGTTCGTTGGCGCCGGGAGCCGGTGCCTTGCCTTCGGCGAAGGCGCGGGCGGCCATCAGGACACGGCGACGAACGCGGGCGATCATCTGGTCGGTCGGGGCCAGATTCTCGAAACTGTGATCGGTGATCGCCCCCATGCTTTCAGTCACGGCCTGGTCCTGCATGGTGATGTTGGGAATGCCGGTGAACTGTGTGCCGTTGCGCTGGGAATCGCGGTCGATCGCCCAGTCATTTGCCTCGCTATCGGTCGAACGCCAGCGGCCATACCAGTCCGTGCTGTTGGGTTTGAAGCTGATCTTTTCGAACAGCGGCGTGCCGTCCTTCAGCGTGGAGGTATAGGCAGGGTTGCCGGTATCGGTGCCGCAGGTGATGTCGAACAGCATCGAGTGTTCGTCATCGATCGGCACCCAGGCGCGGGCAATGGCGCGAGTTGCGAAGCGATTGTTGGGCGTCTGCGTCCAGAACGGGAACATGTAATGCGCCACGCGCCAGGACATCTTCCCGTCATCATTGGGGCGATAGCCGCCATACATCACGCCCCAGTCAGACTGCTGCACCTCATATTCGGGCGCCCGGTTGAGCACGGTCGGCCGCATCGGGTGATCCTCTTCGAGATCCTCGACCGTGAGCGAGCCGACATGGAGGAAGCCGACATGGCTGGTGTCGATGTCGCCTTCCAGCGCCTGGAGCCAGTTGCAGTCGCGCTGCAGGCACCAGATCTCGGCATCGGGGTGCATTGCCGCCTCGATCTGCGGCTTCGGCGGAGGCGAATCCTGATCGGCCCCCATATAGACCCAGACGAGGCCGTTCGCCTCATAAGTCTTGTAGGCCTTGGCGTGGACGCGCTCCTTGAAATCCATGCGCGCGGGGACGGAAGGCATGTCCACGCACTTGCCGTTCACGTCGAACTTCCAGCCGTGATAGACGCAGCGAATCCCGCTTTCCTCGTTACGGCCGATGAACAGCGACGCACAGCGATGCGGACAGCGGTGATCCATGATGCCGACACGGCCTTCGCTGTCGCGGAAGGCGATCAGCTTCTCGCACAGCAGCATCAGACGAACCGGATCGCCATCGGCCTCCAGCTCCGATGAAAGGCATGCCGGAATCCAGTACTGGCGCATGAAGGTGCCCATGACGGTGCCGGGGCCCACGCGGGTCAGGTCTTCGCTGTCCTTGGTCTGCATCTCGTCCTCATAAAATTTCGTTTGTCACGCATTGCGGTCCGACCACCTGCCGAAACCCGCAGACACCCAGCGGTTCGGGCGTCATTTCCATTTCCGAGCTAAATCCTTCGCCGCCGCATCCCCAATCGGATTATGGTTGGACCATTCAGAAAACGGGACGATACTATTGCTATTATTTCTCTTCGTCGCTCTTTCTCCGCTCCAGAACCACATTACATGCAACGTCTCAGGGAGAGAGATCCGAAAATGAAGAAGGCATTTCAGCCATTTGCGTCGTGCATCGCCATCGCAGCATTCTGCGGAACACCGGCATTCGCCCAGGACGCCGGAGAGCAATCACCATCAGATTCGGTCGGCACTGCCGAACAGGGGCAAGCTGCGCAGGCGCCTGCTCGCCGTGATGACACACAGGAAATCATCGTCACTGCACAGCGTCGGGAATCGACGGTTCGCGACGTTCCCTTCTCGATCGCGGCCTTTGGCGGCGGCGAACTGGCCGAACAGCAGGTCTTCAGCCCCACCGCGCTGACGACGGAGCTTCCCGGCATCACGGTCAACACGTCGGACAAGTCGCTGTCGATCCTTTCGATCCGCGGCAACGTGTCGACTTTCCGCACGGCCACGCTGGATACGCCCGTCGCCTATTTCCAGGACGACATCTATTACGTGTTCAACAATGACCTGAACGCCAACTTCTATGACGTGAACCGCGTCGAGGTTCTGCGCGGGCCGCAGGGTACGCTGTTCGGTCGCAACGTGGTGGGCGGCGCCATCGCGGTGGTCACGAACAATCCGAAGTTCCATGATGAATATTCAATGCAGGTAACCGCCGGTAATGGCGGCTATATCCGCACGGAAGGCATGATCAACGGCGCCCTCGTCGAAGACAAGCTGGCCGCCCGCCTTGCGTTTTCGACCGAGAGTTCGGACGGGCTGATCGACACGCCCAACCAGCCGGGCAGCTATGGCAAGACCGATGGCTATGCCGCGCGCGGCAAGCTGCTTTTCACGCCCACCGATACACTCGAGATCATTCTCGCCGGCGATTATTCATACACCAAGGGCAATGGTGGCTCGATCCAGCTGGGCATCGGCGGGGAACAGGTTGTGCCGGACACGTTCGGCGACTTCACCAATGATGAGTGGACGAACAACGACTATGCCCGCTCCCCCTATCGCCAGCGGCTTCGCGGCGGCTATCTTCGTGGCGATCTGGAACTGTTCGGCGGTACGCTGACGGCGATTTCCGGCTATCGCATGAATGACAGCCACGCGATCAACGACGATATCCCGGTCGGCACCGTGCTCCCCGTCTTCGATCGTCGCCAGGACGTGAAGAATCGCAGCTTCACGCAAGAAGTGCGTTTCGCATCGGCTCCCAATCGCCTGTCCTATGTCGTGGGCGTCTATTATCTGAACGCCGACGTCTCGACGACCAACATCTTCTATTACAGCCCCTTGCCTGGATCGGTGTTTGACGGGGTCATCCCCACCAACCCGGATATTTCCAACATCACCCGCGTGCAGGACGGCAAGGTGCGGTCCTACGCGGTGTTTGGCGAGCTGACCTTTGAAGTGACCGATCGCCTCTCGCTGGTTGCAGGCGGCCGCTACACGAAGGACAAGAAGTCGATCGACTACCGGGCCTTCTCCACCACCGATCCCACCGGCATTCCGGGGCTGGGCTATCCGGGCGATGTCAGCGCGTCAGGCGGCGAAAGCTGGGATGCGTTCACTCCTCGCTTCACCGTGAAGTATGAACCGATCGACGGGGTGAACCTGTATGGTACCTATGCCAAGGGCTTCAAATCAGGCGGTTTTGTTGACAACGCCTATCTGAATCCCACCATTCCGCTCAACCCGGAAAAGGCCCGCAACTACGAAATCGGCGCGAAGAGCCGGCTGTTCGACAACATGCTCGACCTCAACATCGCGCTGTTCGACCAGAAAACGGAAGACCTGCAGAACTTCTCGGGCGCGGGCGGCGTGGCGCATACGTTCAACGGCACGCTCAAGATGCGCGGACTTGAACTGGAATCGAAACTGCGCCCGGTCGAAGGGTTGCAGTTGACGTTCAACTACACGCATCTCGATGGCGAATATTCCTCGCTCTACGATCCGCTGGTCGATGTCGACTATTCCGGCAACCCGGCCAAATACGCGCCCAAGCACGCGTTCCTGGCTCGCGCGAAATATGATGCCTATCTGCCGAGTGGCGCAATTCTCACCCCGCAGGTCGAATTCAATTATTCCTCGCACATATCGACCGACGATGCGAACAACCTGTCGACCTTCCAGAACCTGTATGACGACACACGCGGTCAGACGGTCAATGCCCGCCTGAACTTCGAGAGCGCGGACGGCCGCTGGAATCTGGGCCTGTGGGGCAAGAACCTCACCAACAATTACCAGATCATGCATGCCGACGACATCACGGCCTTCCTCGTCGCGCCCACCGGGCAGACGCGGTACTGGAAGATCTTCACCAATACCCCGCGCAGCTATGGCCTGACGCTGGGCTACAAGTACTAAGCCTCCGAGCAGAACTGGATCGCAGCATGTCTCTCACTGAAATTCCCGCACCCGGATCCTTCTCGTTCGAAGGGCGGACCGCGATGGTCACAGGCGGCGCCAAAGGCGTCGGCGAGGCCATCTGCCGCGAAATCCATGCAGGCAGAGGGCGTGTTGCGATCTGCGATATCGACCTGGCGGCGGCAGAGGCCGTCGCCAGGTCACTCGACCCGTCGGGCGAGACCGCAATGGTCTTCAGCCTCGATGTCCGCAACAAGGATGACTTCATCGCCGGTCGCGATGCGGTGATCGCCAAATGGGGCAAGGTCGACATATTGGTGAACAATGCCGGCTTCGCGAAACGCACGCCGGTTGACGATATCACACCGCAGGAATTCGACGAGATCGTCGCCATAAACATGCGCAGCGTGTTCCTGGGCTGCCAGGTGTTCAAGGATCACATGGCAGCGAACGGCTATGGCCGGATCGTCAATATTACGTCGCTCGCCGGACAGAACGGCGGCACGGTAGCGTCACCGCATTATGCTTCGTCGAAGGCGGGGGCCATCATGCTGACCAAGTATTTCGCACAATTGCTTGTCGATACGGGCATCACGGTCAACGCGATTGCCCCAGGCCCCATCGCCACGGCCAAGGCCCGTCTGTCGGACGAACAGATCGCGATGGTAGAGGGCAAGGTTCCTGTCGGGCGCTTCATGGAAGTCAGCGAAATAGCCGCCGCAGCGGCCCTGCTCGCCTCGGACCGGGGCGGCTTTTTCGTGGGTGCGACGTTGGACATGAACGGCGGACTCTATGTCCGCTGACGCTCTTTACATATTGGGATAGTTCGGCCCGCCGCCGCCTTCGGGCGGCACCCAGTTGATGTTCTGGGTGGGATCCTTGATGTCGCAGGTCTTGCAATGGACGCAGTTCTGCGCGTTGATAACGAAGCTGGGCTCGCCCTCTTCCACGCCCGCATATTCATAGACACCGGCCGGGCAATAGCGCGCGGCGGGGCCTGCAAAGACCGGCAGGTTGATCTTCAGCGGAACCTCGGGATCCCGCAGCTGAAGGTGGCAGGGCTGGTCTTCCTCGTGATTGGTGTTCGACAGGAACACGCTGGAAAGACGGTCGAAGCTGATCTCCCCATCGGGCCTGGGATATTCGATCGGCTTGAACAGATCGGCGCGCTGCAACTGGTCGCAGTCGCGGTGATGCTTCATGGTGACGGGCAGGCCGATTTTCAGCGTGCGCATCCACATGTCGGCCCCGGCGATAATCGTGCCCAATGCGCCGCCGAACCTGGCAAGGGCAGGCTCCGCGTTCTTCACCAGCTTCAGCTCATCCGCGATCCAGCTGCCACGCAAGGTAGTCTCGTAATCCACCACTTCGTCATTGGCGCGTTCGGCCGCGATGGCGGCAGCCACGCTTTCGGCGGCCAGCATGCCCGATTTCATCGCGGTATGGCTGCCCTTGATGCGCGGCACGTTCACGAAGCCTGCGGCGCAGCCGATCAGCGCGCCGCCCGGAAAGGTGAGCTTCGGCACTGACTGCCAACCGCCTTCATTGATGGCGCGCGCACCATAGGTCACGCGCTTGCCGCCTTCGAGAATGCCGCGGATTTCCGGGTGCTGCTTCCAGCGCTGGAATTCCTCGAACGGGAACAGGTAGGGATTTGCGTAATCGAGCGCGACCACGAAGCCCAGTGCCACCTGCCCGTTGGCCTGGTGATAGAGGAAGCCGCCGCCCCAGGCGTCATTCTCGCTCAGCGGCCAGCCCTGGGTATGGATCACGCGGCCGGGCACATGCCTGGCGGGATCGATGTCCCATAGCTCCTTCATGCCCAGGCCATAGGTCTGCGGCTCGCAATCGGCTTCCAGATCGAATTTCGCCTTCAGCTGCTTGGTCAGCGATCCGCGCGCGCCTTCGGCGAACAGCGTGTATTTGCCGTGCAATTCCATGCCGGGCTGATAATCGCCCTTGTGGCTGCCATCGGCGGCAACGCCCATGTCGCCGGTGGCCACGCCCTTGACCGAACCATCATCGTTATAAAGCACCTCGACAGCCGGGAAGCCGGGGAAGATTTCCACGCCCAGCCCTTCGGCCTTTTCGGCCAGCCAACGGCACAGGCTGCCCAGCGATCCGGTGTAATTCCCCTCGTTCGACATGAAGGGCGGCATCGCCAGATGCGGCAACGAATATTTCCTGCCTGCCGTCAGCGTCCAGTGCCAGTTGTCGGTAACCGGCACCTGCGCCATCGGGCAATCATCGTCGCGCCAATCGAGCAGCAGCTCGTCCAGCGCTTTCGGATCCATCACCGCGCCCGAGAGGATATGCGCGCCGATCTCGGACCCCTTTTCAAGGATGCAGACCTCAAGCGCGTCGTTCACCTGCTTCAGCCGGATCGCGGCCGCCAACCCGGCAACGCCTCCGCCGACGATCACGACGTCATACGGCATGGATTCGCGTGTCATCATAAGCCGGCAGTCAGATCCGGCACGGCCTTGTAGAGATCGGCGACGAGGCCGATGTCGGCGACCTGGAAGATGGGTGCGTCCTCGTCCTTGTTGATGGCGATGATGGTCCTGGAATCCTTCATGCCCGCCAGGTGCTGGATCGCGCCGCTGATGCCGATGGCGATATAGACCTCCGGCGCCACGATCTTGCCCGTCTGCCCGACCTGGTAATCATTGGGGACATAGCCTGCGTCAACCGCGGCGCGCGAAGCGCCCACGCCCGCGCCGAGCTTGTCAGCGAGCGGCATTATGATCTGCTGGAAGGTTTCGGCATCCTTCAGCGCGCGGCCACCCGACACGATGATTTTCGCGCTGGTAAGTTCGGGACGTTCGCTTTCGGCCAGTTCGGCGCCGACGAAGCTCGACAGGCCCTTGTCGCCGGTGGAGGCGACGGCCTCGATAGCTGCCGATCCGCCTTCCGCGTCCGCCTTGTCGAAGGCCGTGCCGCGGACAGTGATGACGAGCTTCGCATCGCTGCTTTCGACCGTGGCGATGGCATTGCCGGCATAGATCGGGCGGGTGAAAGTCTTCTCACCCTCGACCGACAGGATGTCCGAGATCTGCATCACATCGAGCAGCGCCGCCACGCGCGGCGCGATATTCTTGCCCGTGGTGGTGGCAGGGAACAGCACGGCGTCGTGCCCATGCTCGCCTGCGTCCATGAGACCCGCGATCAGCGGCGCGACATTCTCGGCCAGCTGGTGTTCGTAGGCGGTATCGTCCGCGACATGGACCTTGCCCACGCCCGCGATCCTGGCGGCGGCATCCGCCACCGAACCGCAGCCTGCGCCCGCGACCAGCAGATGGACTTCCCCCAGTTTCGCGGCAGCCGTCACCGTGGCAAGCGTGGCATCGCCCAGCATCGAATTGTCGTGATCGACATACACAAGCGTCTTCATGTTCACGCCACTCCCATGGCTTTGAGCCTGGCGACCAGTTCATCGACGTCGGCCACTTTCACGCCCGCCTGACGGACCGGCGGTTCGGACACATTCAGCGTCTTCAGGCGCGGAGCGATGTCGACGCCGTAATCGGCCGGAGTCTTCGTCTCCAAAGGCTTCTTCTTCGCCTTCATGATATTCGGCAGGCTCGCATAGCGCGGCTCGTTCAGGCGCAGATCGGTGGTGATGATCGCGGGGATCGACAGCTTCACCGTCTCCAGCCCGCCATCGACTTCGCGCGTCACCTTCACGTAATCGCCTTCGACCAACACCTTCGATGCGAAGGTGCCCTGCGGCAGGTCCATCAGCGCGGCCAGCATCTGGCCGGTCTGGTTGCTGTCATCGTCGATCGCCTGCTTGCCGAGGATGATGAGGCCCGGCTCGATCTCCGCCGCCACGGCCTTCAGGATCTTGGCCACGGCCAGCGGTTCGACAGTTTCATCCGTTTCGACCAGCACCGCGCTGTCCGCGCCCATTGCCAGCGCCGTCCTCAGCGTTTCCTGCGCCTTTGCCGGGCCGACCGATACAGCCACGATCTCGCTCACCGCGCCCGCTTCCTTCAGACGGACCGCCTCTTCCACCGCGATCTCGTCAAACGGGTTCATGCTCATCTTCACATTGCTCAGGTCAACACCCGAACCGTCCGACTTGACGCGCGGCTTCACATTATAATCTATCACCCGCTTCACGGGCACCAGGGCTTTCATGCAGCTGTCCTTTTCCGCTTGCAGGGCTTTAGCGCAGCAATTCGCGGGCGATGGTGTTCTTCTGAATTTCGGAAGAACCCTCATAGATGCGCGTGATGCGGATATCGCGATAGAGCCGCTCGATCGCATAGCCCTTGCAGTAACCGGCACCGCCGAAGATCTGCAGCGCGGTATCAACCGTGCGGCTGCCCGCTTCCGTTGCAAACAACTTCGCCATTGCCGCCAGCTCGCGTCGCTTTTCACCCTGGTCGTAACGCCATGCGGCATCCAGCAGGATCAGGCGTGCGGCGCGCATGTCGGTCGCCATGCCGGCAAGATAATGCCGGATCGCCTGGAAATCGGCGATCACGCTGCCGAAAGCAGGACGCACCTTGGCCTCTTCCGTTGCCAGCTCCAGGGCGTATTCACCCATGCCGACAGCAGTTGCGCCAACATTCATGCGGCCTTCGTTGAGGCATTCCAGCGCATAGTGAAAGCCCCTGCCCTCTTCCCCGATGAGCGCGTCCGGACCGACCTGGCATTGGTCAAAGGTCAGCTCGTACACGGCGGGGGACGTACCCATCAGTTCGATCACGCCGGTCACGGCGAAGCCCGGCGTGTCGGCGTCCATCAGGAAGGCGGAAATACCGCCGCGCGGGCCCGCGCTCTTGTCCGTATATGCGTAAACCGTGACATATTTGGCGTTCTTGCCGTTCGAGATATAGGTCTTCGAACCGTTGATCACCCAGCCATCGGCGTTGCGGGTCGCAGTCGTGCGCATCGACCCCGGATCGGAGCCGGAACCCGGCTCGGTCAACGCGAAGGCCACAGGAATTTCGCCCGATGCCATCCCGGGGATCAGCAATTCCTTCTGCGCCTCCGAACAATGATATGCGATGTTCTTGGCGCCCGGCCCCATCAGGGGGCGGATCTCGGTCCAGAACTGCGGTGGGAGGCGGGCAAGCTCGATCTGCACTGCCGCCTGCGCCAGCGCGCCAAGACCAAGCCCCCCATATTCTTCGGGCAGCGCCATGCCGAAATAGCCGTTTTCGACCAGCGTTTCGCGCACGATCGGCGGAACTTTGCCGCTTTCAACGAAGTCTCGCTCCAGCGGCAGCAAGTCGTTGACGATGCTGCGCGTGGCTTCGCAGAAATCCTTGATCTCGTCGGGGAGTTCGAAATCCATATTGAGCCTTCCTGGTGTGGCGATCAGTCTCCCGGCGAAAAAGCATAATGGTCCTACCATTGCAAGTGGGCACTCTGCAATTCGCGCCAATTGCCGGGTTTCCAGGCGGCTAACCGTCAGGAAGTGGACAGGGGGGCGCCATAAAGACCCACACATCATGCTGTTTTTATGGTGTTTTTATCAGGCGCCTGGAGCGGCATTCATTTTTGACAAAGCCATTTGGAAACCGCTGCGCTTCCCGGTGCGCGCGTGGCTGGGTCCAACCCAGCTGAATTTCAGCCGGTCCAAATCCCGGAAAACTTATGGCATTATTCTATTGGAATTGGCTTGCGCGGATCAGGCGCTCATACTTCCAGGGAAAACAGAAAAATGCCGCGCCTGTCAGCGCGATAATTCTGGAGAGAGACATGTTCATCAAGAATGCCTGGTATGTCGCCGCATTCGCCGCCGAGATCGAAACCGGCAAGGCCCTTGCCCGCAAGTTCCTGAACAAGCCCGTCGTCCTGTTCCGTACGGAGGATGGCGAGATCGCCGCGCTGGAAGATCGTTGCAGCCATCGCGCCATGCCTCTCAGCGCCGGCCACGTTGACGGGTGCCGGATTCGCTGCGCCTATCATGGCGTCGAATTCGATACGGGCGGCAAATGCGTGCGCATTCCCAACCAGGAACGCATTCCGCCGGCGGCCAATGTGCGCAGCTATCCCGTGGTCGAAAAGGATCACCTGATCTGGATCTGGATGGGCGATGCCCACTTGGCCGACCCCACGCAGATCATCGACAGTCCCGAGCATAACGATCCCCAGTGGACCTGGCGCCCGTATAATTTCCCGGTGAAGGCCGACTGGCAGCTGATCGTCGACAATATCCTGGACCTGACCCATGTGCCCTACATCCATGCAGGCACGATCGGCGGCAATCCGGAACAGCATTACGGCGCCGAAACCAAGGTCGAATTCGACGGCAAGCGCATTGAACTGCTGCGCAAGATGCCGAACTCCGTTCCCCCGCGTTCCTATATCGATGCCGGCGGCTTCAAGGGCCGGGTCGATCGCTGGCAGGAAGTGCGCTTCGAGCCGGGCCGCGGCATGACTCTGCGCGTGAATGCGGGCGGATGCGATGCGGGCACGGGCGCCTATGAAGGCAGGCGCGACAATGGGTTCGTGCTGGCGAACAATCATTTCATCACGCCCGAGACTGAAACGACCAGTCACTATCTCTGGACGATCTGCACGACTGCGGACCCAGCCACAGGCGTGCCCGACAAACTGTTCGACCAGTTCTTCGACACGATTACCGAAGACGAGGAAACGCTGGCGCTCCAGCAGCAGCGGATCAATGACGATCCCGATCGTAATTTTGTCGGTATTGCCAGCGACGGTGCCGTAAACCAGGCCCGCCGCCTTCTCAGCGCGATGTACGAGGCCGAAAATGATCAGGGCATTGCCGCCTGATCGCGATCGGCATCACGTACCACACTCAAGAAAATTTCTCCCCCCCCACTAAAAAGGAGCGGCGCCCT